>JAYSQJ010000046.1:0-4441 GCA_043721635.1 Acidimicrobiales bacterium
GAGAAGGTTGCGTTCTCCCCGGAGCATCTGGCCACCTCGCGATTCCCTTCACCGGCGGGATCGCGAACTTCGACGCCGTCGATCCCCTCCGCGCCGCCCGCGCCCGCGGGAGCAAATTTCGTTGCATTCAACAAGATCCGACGGATCACCGGCGATCGCATGATCGCGTCCAAGGCGACCTCGCCCCACGTCATGACCGCAGTGGAAGTTGACTACGAGAGCATTGAAGCAGTTCGTCGGGTGAACCAGGAACGTTGGAAGCGTGAGGAGGGTTTCACCCTCACGTACCTGCCATTCATCGCGAGGGCCCTCGTGCAAGCGCTCGCGGAGTATCCGTACCTGAACGCCTCGGTCGCCGAGGGCGGCCTCGTCGTGCACGAACACGTGGACCTCGCGGTCGCGGTCGACATGAACTTCGAGGGGTTGCTCGCGCCGGTGCTGCGCCAAGTGGAGGACAAGCGACTCGCCGCCATCGCCCGCGAGATCGCCGACGTCGCCGGCCGAGCCCGTAACGGCAAGCTACGACCTGATGAACTAACGGGCGGGACGTTCACGATCTCGAACTCGGGACCGTTCGGCACGTTCATGGTGGCCCCGGTGATCAACCAGCCCCAGGTCGCGATCCTCTCGACCGACGGCGTCACTCGCAAGCCGGTTGTCGTCACTGACGCCGCGGGTGGTGAGTCCATTGCGATCCACTCGGTGGGCATGCTGGTACTCAGTTGGGACCACCGCGCCTTCGACGGAGCCTACGCCGCTGTCTTCTTGCGTCGTCTGAAGGACGTCCTCGAGCACCACGACTGGACTGCCGAGCTGTAGCACCGGGCGAGCATCGTCTCGCCCTTTCAGCGACCGCCGTTCGCTCGACCGCGGCCTTGTTCGTGTCCCGTTGCCAGGGACTGGGCGACGGCGAATCGCACGCGCTGCTCCCCGTGGCGTTGCTAGTGGCGAACGCGCGTCTCCAGCCTCGGCGAGGAAGCTGGGTCGGGAACTGGTCTGGGAGTGCAGGCTCAGCCGTGCTCTGGGTCGCCGGCCCGGTCCTTGGGCTTCCTGACCCTGCCGAGGGAACCCAACGATTTCATTTGAAACGACACATCGTCTGGGGGCTAGGTGACGACTTTATCATATGATAATATTGTTGACTATGAATGATTCCTGGCTAAGGCGCTTTTGGCGGAGCCGCCATCGGATGACTGAATCCGCGCCACGACCAGTGGAGACCGTCGAGCAGCACCGGTCGGATCTGCTTAATCTGCGAGGTTCGCTGCAGTTGCGCCACGTGGACGCCGGATCGTGCAACGGCTGCGAGATGGAGATCGCGTCGATCTTCTCGCCGGTCTACGACGCAGAACAGTATGGGATACGGCTCGTGGCGTCGCCCCGCCACGCCGACGCGGCCCTCGTCACCGGGCCGGTGACTAAGAACATGGCCGGACCGCTTCGGCGAACGATCGAGGCCCTCGGTGCGCCAGCGGTGGTCATCGCCATTGGTGACTGCGCCCGGGACTGCGGAGTGTTCGCGGGCGCGTACGGCGTTGAGGGAAGCGTCACCGACGTCACTGAGGTCCACCTCGAGATTCCCGGTTGCCCCCCAGCACCAGCCGACATCATCGCGGCCCTCCGGCGGCTCTCGCCGGCGTGACGATATGGCTGGCGGCGATCGCCCTTTTCGGATTGACCGGTGCGGTGGGCGGTACGTTGGCGCCGGCGAGGTGGCGGGTGATCGTGGTCAGCGCCTGTACCGTCGCCGCCGCGACCTCGGCCCTCGTCGTTTCGATCAACGTCTTGCACACTGGACACGTCGTGAGCCTGGCGACGTCGCGACTGCTGCCCTTTACGGGGGTTCAGTTGCACCTCGATCCCATGGGGGCGCTCTTCGTCGCCATCACCGCGGTCGTGGCCGTGGCGGTGGCGCTGTACAACGTCGGCTACGCGGCCCATCAACCAATGACCCGGTCGAGCGCCTGCGCCTTCGCGATATTCGTGACCTCGATGCTGCTCGTGCCCGCGGCGTGGAGCGTGACCACATTCCTGTTCGGGTGGGAGCTGATGGCGGTGGCCTCGCTGGTGCTTGTGCTCACCGACCATCGGCGCAGCCCGAATGTTCGAAGTGCCGCGATCTGGTACGCGGTACTGACCCAGATCGGCGCCGCTTCGATCGCCTTCGCGCTCGTGCTGTTGGCGGCCCAGACCGGGGGACAGGGTTTTACCGTCATGGTGCTGCACTCCGCCGCCGCCTCGCCGTGGCTGCGTGGGACGGTCTTCATGCTCGCACTGGCGGGCTTCGCCTCCAAGGCCGGGGTCGTACCGCTGCACGTCTGGCTGCCCAAAGCCCACGCGGAGGCACCGAGCGCCGTCTCGGCTCTGATGTCGGCCGCGATGGTCAACCTCGGGATCTACGGGATCCTTCGCGTGGGCGATACTCTGCTCGGCGGCGGGCCCTCGTGGTGGTGGATTACCGTCATCGTGCTCGGCGTCGCCTCGGCGATCTACGGGTCAATCCACGCCGCGACCAGTACTGACCTCAAACGACTTCTCGCGTACTCAACCGCTGACAACATTGGACTCGTCATGATCGCGGTCGGCACGGCCGGTCTGCTCACCGCGACCGGGCACCCCTCCTACGCCGCGCTGGCGCTGTTCGCGGGGATGTTCCACCTCGTGAACCACGCCGTCTTCAAGGGGACCCTGTTCCTCTCGGCCGGCTCCGTCCAGTACGCCACGGGCACGCGCGACCTCGATCAGTTGGGCGGGCTCTTCACTCGGATGCCGATCGCCTCGACGATCTTCGCCGTCGGCACGGTCGCGATCACGGCGCTACCGCCCCTGTGCGGCTTCGTGTCCGAGTGGCTCCTGCTCCAAAGTCTGTTGCACGGACTTTCGTCGTCGGTCACGGTCTCGGTCGTCCTGATGCCGCTGGGCGTGGCCGCCCTCGCGCTGACCGGGGGGCTCACGGCGGCGGCGTTCGTGAAGGCGTTCGGTGTCGGCTTCCTCGGAATCGCGAGGTCGCCCGCCGCGGCCGACGCCCACGAGCCACCTCGACTTATGAACGTCGGATCGGGTCTGTTGGCGTCGCTCTGCGTCCTGTTCGGGGTCGTCCCGGTCGTCATGGTGGGCCCGCTCAACAGTGTCGTGCGCGTGGCGCAGTCCACCGCCGGATCCATTGTCGGGTCGCGGGGTGAGGCCCTCGCGATTGCTAACACCCGAGGCGTGTTCGATCCCACCTTCATCGCACTCGCGCTGGTCACCTCGATGCTGGCGGTGCTGGGCGCGCGACGGTACGTGTCACGACGTCACGCCGTCCGTCGTGCGCCCGTGTGGGGCTGCGGTCGCGAGTTGCAGACGCCCAGGATGACCTACACCGCCACGTCATTCGCCGAGCCGCTCCAGCGCGTCTTCGACGACGTCCTCCAACCCAGCCGGGACCTCGACGTGAGTCACCGCGGCGAGTCGCGCTACTTCGTTGAGTCGGTGCGCTTCGGCACGAGGGGCGGCGACGCCTTCGAGCGTCTCTTGTACCAGCCGGTCTTCGCGCTGGTCCGGGGCGCCGCCAACAAGGCCCGGCTCCTGCAGAACGGCAGCGTACACCGCTACCTCGCCTACGGACTCGGCGCCCTGGTCGTCGTACTGGTGTTCGCCCGATGACCGGGACCGGGATCACCGCCTGGCAGGTCGGCGCTGTCGTCGCTCAAGTGGCGCTGTGCGTGCTCGGTGCGCCGTTTCTCGTTGGCCTCATGCGCACGGTGCGCTGCCGCCTCGAGGGTCGCACCGGCCCGCCGGTTCGCCAGACCTGGCGCGACCTGCGAAAGCTCCTGCGCAAGCAGCGCACCCAGCCCGAGAAGTCGAGCGTGATCTTCGCCGTGGCGCCGGTCGTGCTCGTCGCCACGACGCTCGTCGTCGTCGCGTTCGCTCCGCTGCTCAGCACCGGCACGGTATTCCCCGGCGGATCGGACCTCTTCGCGATCGTGTTCTTGCTGCTGCTCGGCTCGGTGTTGCTGGCCCTCGCGGCCCTCGACACCGGCACGGCCTTCGGCGGCATGGGCGCGAGCCGCCTGATGGCCATCGTCGCCCTCGCCGAGCCGGCCCTGCTGGTCGCGATCCTCGCCCTCGCCGCCCCGGTGCACACGTCGTCGCTGCCGATCATCGTGGCCGGCTCGCTCCACCACCCGATGTGGCTGGCGACGCCCCAACGGATCCTCGCCTTCGGGGCCTTCGTCATCGTCATCCTCGCCGAGAGCGGGCGGCTGCCGGTTGACAACCCGGCCACGCACCTTGAGTTGACCATGATCCACGAGGCCCTGATGCTCGAGTACTCGGGACCGGACCTCGCCTTCGTGGTGCTCGGCGAGAGCTTGCGCCTGCTCGTGCTGCTCGCCCTGCTCTCCAACCTCTTCTTCCCGTGGGGGATCGCCACCACGTTGACGGGGCCGTCGTTCGTGGT
>JAYSQJ010000047.1:0-6603 GCA_043721635.1 Acidimicrobiales bacterium
ACCAGGGCCGACGTCTTCCCGGTCGACGAGGATCAGCAGCGCGCCCAGGTGGCGCGGGTGAGCGCCCTCAAGGCCTCGCGCGACCAGGGCGCGGTCGCGAGGGCACTGGCGGACCTCGAGGTGGCGGCGCGGGGCTCGGCCAACGTGCTCTACCCGATGAAGGCGGCCCTTTCGCATAGCGCGACGCTGGGCGAGGTTGCCGACGTGCTGCGCGGCGTCTTCGGGGTGTACCAGCCGAGCTAACGCTCGAGCGGCTCGGCGAAGTGGGTCACGATTGGCCGGTCCGAGTAGAACGGATGGGTCAGCGAGCGCCACTGCTCGAAGAGGTCCGAGTCGCGAAAGGCCTTGTGCGCCCGGACCGAGGACCAGCGCACCAGCAGGAGATAGAGCGAGTCGTCCTCCTCCTGGCGGCGGACCTCGGCGCCGAAGCAGTCAGGGGCCGACTCGATGATCGGCAGGGCTTGCACCATCGACGCTTCGAACTCCTCTTCGCGACCGGTGGTGACGGGCAGTAGGGCGTGCTCGAGGATCATGCCCGGGACAATAGCCTCACGCGAAGCGCGGAGTCCTGGGCGACGGCGACGCCGGTGCGCGCCAGCGCGATCGCCCCGTCGAGGACGGCCCGGTCGGCCTCGGGCGTGACGCAGGCAGCCGTGAACTCCGGCTGGTGGTTGATCGCGCCGTGGGTCGGGATGCCGAGCAGGGGGTGGATCGTCGGCACCACGAGCGAGACGTTGGCCATGTCGGTCGAGATGGTGGGCTTGGTGTTACCGGCGTCGTCGGCCTCGAAGCGCCGCCCGATCGCCTCGGCCTGGGTGCGGTAGTGCGCGAGGAGGTCGCGGTCGCAGACCATGTGCGAGAACGCGCTGCCGAGTTCGGTGACGGCGAGCGCGGCCCCGGTCGCGAGCGCCCCGGCCTCGAAGCAGCCGTGCAGGCGGGTGCGCAACTGGGCGAGGCGTTCGCTCGTGACCGAACGGGCCATGTACCGGCCGACGACGTGGCTCGGGATGATGTTGGCGGCCGAGCCACCGCCGGTGACGATGCCGTGGACCTGGTCGCCCGGACGCAGCTGCTGGCGCAGCAGGCCGACGGCCACTTGGGCGATCGTCAGTGCGTCGAGGGCGTTGACGCCCTCCCAGGGCCCGGCGGAGGCGTGGGCCTCCTTGCCCGTGTAGGTCACGTCGAAGTGGTCGACCGCGAGGCACGTCGCTTCGAGCAGGTCGTTCGGCCAGGGGTGGACCATCATCGCGGCGTGCACGCCGTCGAAGTAGCCGGCGTTGATCAGGTCGATCTTTCCGCCACCGCCCTCCTCCGACGGTGTGCCGAGCAGGGTGACGGTGACGCCGAGCTCGTCGGCGACCGAGCCGAGGCCGATGGCGGCGCCCAGGGACGCGGCGGCGATGATGTTGTGGCCGCAGGCGTGGCCCACGTCGGGCAGCGCGTCGTACTCGGCGCAGTAGACGACGTTGAGCGGACCGCTGCCCATGGTGGCGCGAAAGGCGGTGGGCAGCGAGGCGGCGTTGCGTTCAACCGCGAAACCGGCCGCCTCGGCGGCCCGGGCGACGGCCTCGGCGCTCTCGAACTCCTCGTAGCCGAGCTCGGGGTGGGCGTGGATGAAGTGGCTGAGTCCGACCAGCGCGTCGCGCGCGCCGTAGATCGCGCCGGTCGCGGCGTCGTAGGCGGTCATTCGACCACCACCACGACGTCCCCGGCGCTCACCGAGTCGCCGGCCGAGACGTGGATGCTCTTCACCACGCCGGCCTTCTCGGCGTTGACGGAGTTCTCCATCTTCATGGCCTCGAGGATGAGCACAGTTTCGCCGGCCTCGACCTCCTGGCCCACCTCGACGTTGACCTTCACGACCGTGCCCTGCATGGGGACGGTGACGCTGCCCGAGCCGCTACCGACGACGCCGGCGTGGTGCTGGCGCCGGGGTTTGGCCGCGGTGCTGTGGGCGCGGGGCAGCCCGTCGTCGCCGGTGTCGGACATCCACAGCGCGACGGTGACCCGCCGTCCGTTGACCTCGGCCGTCACGTCCTTGCGGTAGCTCCCGTCGCCGACCGAGACGGCCGCCGCCTCGGTGGTAGGCAGGTCGTTGAAGTCCAGGTTCGTCTCGACCCACTTGGTCGAGTGGGTGCCGTTGACGAACTCCTGGTCGGAGAGGATCACCACGTCGGCCGCCAGCGTGGTCGCGACGCCCTCAATGCGGGTCTCTTCAATGGCGCGCAGCATCCGTCGTCGGGCCTTCTCCCGGTCCGAACCCCAGACGATCAGCTTGCCGATGAGGTTGTCGTAGTACTGCGAGATGGTGTCGCCGGCCTGGTACCCGGCGTCGAGGCGCACGCCCGGACCCGAGGGCTGGTCGAACCTGGTGAGCGTACCCGGTGTCGGCGTGAACCTTCCGGCGGACGGGTCCTCGGCGTTGATGCGCACCTCAATGGCGTGACCGGTGCGACGGATCTCATCCTGGGTGAAGTCGAGCGCCTCGCCGGCGGCGATGCGCAACTGCCACTCCACGAGGTCCAGCCCAGTCACCATCTCGGTGACCGGGTGCTCGACCTGCAGGCGGGTGTTCATCTCGAGGAAGAAGAAGGCGCCGTCCTGGAAGAGGAACTCGACCGTGCCGGCGTTCACGTAGCCGCAGGCCCTCGAGACCTTGACGGCCGCCGCGCCCATGGCCTGGCGCACGTCGTCGGGGAAGTTCGGCGCCGGGGACTCCTCAATCAGCTTCTGGTGGCGACGTTGCGCCGAACAGTCGCGCTCGCCGAGCCAGAGGGTGTTGCCGTGGCCGTCGGCGAGGACCTGCATCTCGATGTGGCGCGGCCACGAGAGATACCGCTCGACGTAGCACTCGGAGCGGCCGAAGTAGCTCTGCGCTTCGCGCATCGCGCCCTCGAGCGCGCCGGGCGCGTCGTGGGGACCCGCCACGACCTTCATGCCGCGCCCGCCGCCACCGAAGGCGGCCTTGATCGCCACCGGCCAGCCGAACTCGTCGCCGAAGGCCACGACCTGGGCGGCGTCGGTCAGCGTCTCGTTGCGTCCGGGCACGCTCTCGACGCCGGCCTTCTCGGCGGCGAGGCGTGACGAGATCTTGTCGCCCATCACTTCGATCGCCTCGGGCGGGGGACCGATGAAGGTGACGCCCCGACCCGTGATGGCCCGGGCGAAGTCCGTGTTCTCCGAGAAGAAGCCGTAGCCGGGGTGCACCGCGTCGGCTCCCGACCGGTGGATGACGTCGAGGATCGCGTCGGTGTTGAGGTAGCTCTCGGCGGCCGTCTGGCCGCCCAGGGCGTAGGCCTCGTCGGCCAGCCGCACGTGGAGCGCGTTGCGGTCCAGTTCGGAGTACACGGCAACCGTGGAGATGCCCATCTCTCGACATGTCCGCATGACGCGCACCGCGATCTCGCCACGATTGGCGATGAGGACTTTCTTCAGCACGCGAACCTCCGTCTACAGCCTGTCATTTTCTACCACCACGTACTCAAACCCTAATCTTTGGGGGTGAGTTCAATAGTCTGGCGAAAAGAGCACTTCCTCGAGATCGACTCGACCAACACGTGGTGCGTCGCACGCGCGAACGAGGGCGCGCCCGAGGGGCTGGTCGCCTACGCCGACTTCCAGACGGCCGGCCGCGGACGGCTGGACCGTCGATGGGAGTCGCCGGCCGGCGCGTCGCTGCTCTGCTCGATCCTGTTGCGTCCGCAACTGGACCCCGACGAACGGCAACTGGTCGTGGCGGGCGTCGCCCTCGCGGCGCGTGCCGCGATCGTGCGCCTCTGCGGCGTGCGGCCCGATCTCAAGTGGCCCAACGACCTGGTGGTGGGCGACGCCAAACTGGCGGGGCTGCTGGCCGAGGTCGTGGCGCACGACGGCGTCGTCGCGGTCGTCGTCGGGATCGGCGTCAACCTCACCCACGAAGGACCGACCACGGTCGAGGCGACCAGCCTGCGCGCCGAGTCGGGCGTCACGATCGCCCCCGAGGCGCTGCTCGACATACTGCTCGACGAGCTCGAGCCGCGCCGCTCGAGGCTCGAGAGTGCCGAGGGACGCGCGCAGCTGCGCGACGAGTACCAACGGTCCCTCGTGACCATTGGACAGACGGTGCGCGTCGAGCGGATGAACGACTCCCTCGTCGGCGTCGCGACGGCCGTCGATTCCTCGGGGCACCTGGTCGTCGAGGTCGACGGGGTGGCGACGGTGGTCGCGGTCGGTGACGTCGTGCGCGTTCGCCGTCAGGACTCGCCGTGAGCCGTCCCACGAGGATCCTCGTCACGGGCGCCGGGGGCCAGGTCGGCCTCGACCTGCTCGACGTCCTCGCCGGGGCCACGCCGCTCGGCGGCGATCGGGATTTCCAGCCCGACGACGCCGCGATCGGCGCCGACGAGTTCGAGGTGCTGGGACTCACTCGCCGCGAGCTCGACATCACCGACCTCGACGCCGTGCGCCGCGCCCTGGACAGCGCGCGACCCGACGTGGTCGTGCACCTTGCGGCGTACACGGCGGTCGACCGGGCCGAGGTCGAGGCACGGACCTGCTTTGCCGTCAACGCGACCGGCACCGAGTCGATGTCGATCGCCGCCGGCGAGGTCGGCGCCCACCTCATCTCGATCTCCACCGACTACGTCTTCGACGGCGCCAAGGGCGCCCCGTACGTCGAGGGGGACGAACCCAATCCCCTCAACGTCTACGGCGCCTCGAAGGCCGCGGGCGAGCTGCTCTGCTCCGACCAGGACACGGTCGTGCGCACGTCGTGGGTGATGGGCGTGCGGGGCAAGAACGTGGCGCACGTCATCGCCGATCGGGCCGCGGGCGGAGGAACCGTTCGCTTCGTCAACGACCAGACCGGCACCGTCACCGTGGCGAGCGACCTCGCGCGCTGTCTCGCGACGATGGTGCGCGAACGGCCGGGCGGCACGTGGCACGTGGCGAATTCGGGCACCACCACCTGGTTCGACGTGGCGGCCTTCGTGGGTACGACCCTCGGGCGCGGCGACGACTTCGCGACGGCGATCGTGACGGGCGACCTCGACCCCGTCCCCCTCGCCACGCGGCCGACCCGCAGTGACCTCTCGACGGCGCGGTTCGCCGCCCGGTGGCGGGCCCTGCCCGACTGGCGCGAGGGCGTGGGACGCCTGTTGCGCGACCGGGCCCTTCGCGGGTCGTCGTGAGCGACGTCGCCACGGACGTCGCGGCGGTCGTCGTCGACTTCCACGCGGGCCGGGCGCTGAGCGACTGCATTGATTCGCTGCACGCCAACGGGCTCGTCGACATCGTGGTCGTGGAGAACGGAGTCGCCGGCTCGACGATGCCGGCCCTGAGCGGCCAACGGATTGAGCTGGTGGAACCCAACATGAACCTGGGCTACGGACGGGGCGTCAACCGGGGGGCGGCTGTCGCACCCAAGAGCCGCTACCTCCTCGTGTCCAACCCCGACCTCGTCGTCCACGAAGGCGCCGTCGCGGCGATGACGGCCTACCTCGACGCGCACCCCGAGGTCGGCGTCGTCGGACCGAGGATCGTTCGACCCGACGGCTCGGTCTACCCCTCACAGCGCGTGTTCCCGAACTTCTGGCTCGCCGGCCTCCACGCCCTGCTGGCGCCGGTGTGGCCGAGCAACCCCGCGACGCGCGCCTACCGTTCGCCGCGCGTCGACGGCACCGTCGACTGGGTCTCGGGGGCCTTCTTCATGATCCGCCGCGACGTCTTCGAGGCGGTCGGCGGCTTCGACGAGCGCTACTTCATGTTCGCCGAGGATATGGCGCTGTGCTGGGCGGTGCGCGAGCGCGGCTACGGCGTAGCGGCGACGACCGACGCCTCCGTGACCCACATCGAGGGCCTCTCGCGCGCCCGCGCGTCGCGCGCGATGCTCATCGCGCACCATCGCAGCGCGTTGCGCTTCGAGTGGCAGACCGCCCGGGGGCTGCGCCGGGCGCTGGCGCCGGTGGCGACGCTGGTGCTCGGACTGCGCTTGTGCGTGGTGCTGGTGCTGCGACCTGCGCCCTGACCGGCGCCAACGTCTAGAATCGCTGGAGGGCTGCGAGTGGTTCTGTGGTTGCAAGTCGATGCCAGTCGCGGGCGAAACGACCCACGTAAGGCGTCTTATTGACGCTGAGCATGGCGCGGTTTAGAAGTAAGTCCTGCCTCGGGACGGCCAGAGTGGTCGTACCGCGCGCCGGTGAAGTGTGCGACCCAGTCGCCGGAGAGCCTCGTGCTGC
Source organism: Acidimicrobiales bacterium (assembly GCA_043721635.1). Classification (GTDB taxonomy): domain Bacteria; phylum Actinomycetota; class Acidimicrobiia; order Acidimicrobiales; family RAAP-2; genus RAAP-2. The sequence continues at coordinate 6,216 of JAYSQJ010000047.1, forward strand.
CGGCGGCTCGCACGGACACCGCTGCAGGCAAGTGTGGGGTCAAAGACCAGGTCAGCACTCGCAGCCCTACTGAAGTGCGGACGAGGACCGGTAGGGTACATCGAGATATGAGTGTTTTCAGCAAGATCCTTAAGGCGGGGGAGGGCAAGCGGGTTCGCCAGCTGGCCGAGCTCGTCGGACCCATCAACGAGCTCGCCGGGCAGATGGCGGCGCTCACCGACGAGGAACTGCGCGCTCAGACCGACGTCTTTCGCGAGCGCCTGGCCGAGGGCGAGACCCTGGACGACATCCTGATCGAGGCCTTCGCGGTGGTGCGCGAGGCCGCGACCCGCGTCCTTGGACAGCGTCACTACGACGTTCAGCTGATGGGCGGCATGGCCCTGCATTT
>JAYSQJ010000048.1:0-6003 GCA_043721635.1 Acidimicrobiales bacterium
CGCTCGGCCGGTCCCGGCCAGACGGCGCAGCCAGAGGAAGACACTCCCGCCCTCGGTGAGGGTCCCGTCCAGATCGAACGCGGCGACGATGGGGGCGGAGGTGTCGGTCACCGCTCCAGTTTCACAGGCTTTCGCCAGGCCTCAATCCAATTACCTACAAATCCGGTAGTTCTTGGTGGCAATTGGCGTCGAGCCGCTAAAGTTTCCTCCATCAGTCACGAGACTGACATCTGGCACACAAGGAGCATGCACATGGCGATCCGCCTGGGCGACGTGGCACCCGACTTCTCGGCGCAGACCACCGAAGGACCGATCAACTTCCACGAGTGGCTGGGCGATGGTTGGGGCATCCTGTTCTCGCACCCCAAGGACTTCACGCCAGTTTGCACGACCGAGCTGGGGGCCTTCGCCGCTCGCAAGTCCGACTTCGACCAGCGCAACACCAAGTTGATCGCGGTGTCGGTGGACGACGTCGACTCCCACCAGCGATGGAAGGCCGACATCGGCGAGACCCAGGGCGCCGAGCTCAACTTCCCGATCATCGGCGACGAGAGCCACCAGGTCGCCGACCTCTACGACATGATCCACCCCAACGCGAACGACACGCTCACGGTACGCAGCGTATTCATCGTCGACCCGGACAAGAAGGTGAAGCTCACGCTCACCTATCCGGCCTCGACCGGGCGTAACGTCGACGAGATCGTGCGAGTGCTGGACTCGCTCCAGCTCTCGGCCAGGTTCCCCGTGTCCACACCGGTCAACTGGAAGGACGGCGATGACGTCATCATCGCCAACTCCGTGAACGACGAGGACGCCAAGGCGAAGTTCCCCAAAGGATTCCGTAAGGTGAAGGACTATCTGCGCTACACGCCGCAGCCCAATAAGTAATCGGACCTCTCGTGCTCCCCACCCGCTCTCGGGTGGCCGGGGCGCATCGGTCCGCAGTCCCCGCTGGACCAGGAGTCACCGATTTCCGCAACCAGAACGTTCACTTACGCAGACCAGACCGTCCAGCGCCTGGGCTACGGCGCAAGGCGTCTCACGGGCGAGGGGGTGTGGGGCTACCCCAAGGACCGCGCCGAGTGCCTCGCCGTGCTTCGTCGCGCCGCCGAGCTCGGCGTGGACTTCATTGACACCGCCAACTCCTAGGGACCGTACGTCTCCGAAGAGCTGATCGCCGAGGCGCTGCGTCCCTATGGTCAGGTACGCAGCGCCACCAAGGCCGGCCTACTACGCACGGGGCCCAATAAGTGGATCGCCTGCGGACGGCCCGACTACTTGCGCCAGGAGTGCGAGATGTCGCTTCGCCGACTCGGCCAGGAATCCCTCGACCTCTTCCAGCTCCACCGAGTCGACGACGGCGTGCCGGCCGACGAGCAGTTCGGACTGCTGCGCGCACTGCTCGACGAGGGGAAGGTCCGGGCGGCCGGACTTTCGAACGTCACGGTCGACCAGGTCGTCGCGGCGCGGGCGGTCGTGCCGGAGGTCACGGTCCAGAGTCGCTACAACGCGACCGACCGTTCTAGCGAGGCCGTCCTCGACTACTGCGAGGCCGAGGGCATCGGATTCATCCCCTGGTATCCGGTCGCTTCGGGCGTCCTCGCACGCGGTGGGGGAGGGCTCGACGAGCTCGCTCGCGACCGCGGCGTCAGCGTCGCTCAACTTTCGATCGCTGGCTCCTCGCCCGATCACCGGTCATACTGCCGATCCCCGGCACGTCCCGGGTGGCGCACCTCGAGGAGAACTGCGCAGCCGCTGAGGTGACACTGGACCGCGCGACCTACGACGCCATCGACGGGCTTTGCGCCTAAGTCGACTTCTCGATCAGCGCCACCAGGGACGCGCGCAGCTCGCGCTTCAGTACCTTGCCCTGGGGATTGCGCGGCAGGGCCGACGAGCGGAAGAAGAACCTCGTCGGCACTTCGTACTTGGCGAGGTGCTGGGCGACGTGGCGGGTCAGCTCTTCGGCCTCGATGACCCGGCCCGGGCGAAGGACCACGACGGCCGCCACCTCCTCACCCATGGTGGGGTGGGGCAGGCCCACGACCGCGCAGTCCGCGACGTCGGGGTGGTCGAAGATGACGGACTCGACGATGACCGAGTAGACGTTCTCGCCGCCCCGGATGATCATGTCCTTGGCACGGTCGACGATGTAGACGAATCCGTCCTCGTCGATGCGGGCGACGTCCCCCGAGTGGAGCCAGCCCTTCGTGAAGGCCTGGGCGGTCGCCTTGGGCTTCTTCCAGTAACCCTTGATCACCATTGGGCCCTTGATCCACAGTTCGCCCAGGACGTCGGGACCTTGGGGCAGGTCGTCGGTCGGCTCGTCGCCCTCGAAGTCCTCGGGCACGATGGCGACCTCGCACACCGGCACCGGCGGGCCACAGCTGGTGGGCTTGGCGACGTAGTCGGGACCAGAGTTGCCGCACACGCCGGCCGAGGTCTCGGTAAGTCCGTAGCCGTTGCTCGGCTGGCCGGCGGGAAAGGCCAGCTTGATGCGCCGCACGAGGTCGGGCGGGGCCGGCGCGCCGCCGTAGGCGACCGACAGCACACTGGAGGTGTCGTACTTGTCGAAGTCGGGATGGTCGAGAATCTGCATCGCGATCGTCGGCACCCCGCCGAAGCTGGTGATCCGCTCAACCTCAATGAGTGCGAGGGCCTTGCCCGAGTCGAAGTGGTGCTGCATAACGAGCTTGCCACCCGAGGCGACGTTGCCGATCAGCACCGCGAGACATCCCGTGGCGTGGAAGAACGGCACACTCAGCAGGATTGCGTTGGGGACGCTGTTGCCCTCCTCGTCCACGTTGCCACTGCCGAAGCGCAGCGTGGCGCGCTGGCCTCCGAAGAATATGCCCATGAGGTTCGTCGCGGCGTTGCGATGGGTGCCCACGGCACCCTTCGGTCGCCCGGTCGTGCCCGACGTGTAAAACATGGTGGCGTCGTCGTCGGGAGCGATCGTGGCCTCGGGCAGCGTTCCGGTGGGGTCGACGGCGCCGAGGAACGCCTCGAAGTCGACGATGGCGACCCGTGGGTGGGGCTCGCCCATCCGGGTCGGCCTCGACGGGTCCTCACTGATGACGACGATGGTCGAGAGCTCGGTTAGCCCGTCGAGCTGGGGTCGAATGCGTTCGAGACGTTCCTCGTCCACGAACACGATCACCGATCCGGAGTCCTCGAGGCCGTAGACCAGTTCCTCGGTCGTCCACCAGGCGTTGATCGGTACGGCGACTGCCCCCACGGCGACCGACGACCAGAAGGCCATCGACCACTGCGGAAGGTTGCGCGACGCGATTGCGACCCGGTCGCCGTGCGTGATCCCGAGTTTGACTAGTCGGTGCGCGAGTGCGGCAACGATCCGGTAGTGCTCCTCGAAGGTGAAGCGCTGGTCCTCGTAAACGAGGAAGTCACGCGGGGCGTGCACCATTGACATGTCGAGGATGACCCGCAGGCTGGCCGGCGCGTTCTTCCAGACGGTCATCTCGATGCCGTTGACGGTCGCGCGCTCGGTTTCGAACATTTGGCCGGACGCGGTCAACATCGTGTTCGCCTCGGTGATCGATATCGGGGTCTCGCTCATGGCGGCGAGATTACTTGGTGTCGGGGGAGGGGGAGAACAAAGTCGTGCGGTAATGGACGAGTTCGGCAATCGACTCTCGAATGTCGTCGAGCGCCCGGTGCGACGTCTCCTTCTCGGGCTGCGCGGCCAGCACGGCGGGATTCCAGCGACGGGCCAGCTCCTTGATCGTCGAGACGTCTACGTTGCGGTAGTGCACGAACGCTTCGAGTGTCGGCATGTACTCCTGGAGGAAGCGGCGGTCGGTGCCGATCGAGTTGCCACAGAGGGGCACCGAGCGGGCCTCGACGATATGCGCCTTCAAGAACGAGAGAGTCGCGGCCTCGGCCTCCTCGACGGTCACCCTCGAAGCCTTGATGGCTTCGAGGAGACCGGACTTCGTGTGCATGTCAGTGACGAACTCGCCCATTTGCGCCAGTTGTTCCGTGGTCGCACCGATGACGAGGTCCGGCCCCTCGGCGACGACGTTGAGGTCGTCGTCGGTGATGAGCGTGGCGATCTCGACGATGACGTGACGCAATGGTTCTAGTCCCGTCATCTCCAGATCCATCCACACGAGCACAGTGCGACACTACAGAGTTGCGGACCTCGATAGGTTCAGACGGGCGATATCCTTCGCCCCATGGAAATCCTCGTCAAGGTCCTGCACCCCGACGCCGTCGTGCCCACGTACGCCAACGACGGTGACGCCGGCTGCGACCTGGTGGCCGTCGAGCCGTGCACGTTGAGCGCCGCGGGCGGTCGAGCGATGGTGGCGACCGGGATCGCGATCGCGATTCCGCTGGGCTACGCGGGCCTGGTGCTGCCGCGCAGCGGCTTGGCGGCGAAGCACGGGGTGACGTGCATCAACGCGCCGGGACTGATCGACGCGGGCTACCGCGGCGAGGTGAGGGTCGCCCTCGTGAACCTCGATCCGGCCTCCGATTACGAGGTGCACCGAGGAGACCGCATCGCTCAGTTAGTTGTCGTGGCGGCGCCATTCGTCAACTTCAACATCGTGGACGAACTTCCCGTGGCAACCAGGGGTGTGGGCGGGTTCGGCAGCACCGGCCGCTGAGCCCCACGCTGGTTCAGGGCGGCCCGACACGGGGAGACTCTCTGCAGCGGCGTGTCGGCTATTATGGAACTCCACGCGGACGTAGCTCAGTTGGTAGAGCGCGACCTTGCCAAGGTCGAGGTCGCCGGTTCGAGCCCGGTCGTCCGCTCCAAGTGGTCGCCACGAGTGTGCCGACCTGCCCCAAGGACTGGCGCGCCCCAGCGACCGACCGCTGGCGCCGTTGCGGTTCTTCGACTTCGTCGCGGGATCGACGTCGACCTCGAGGACGCCTCGATTGGTTGGGAGTCGCGAAGGGCCGCAAATGTGTCGCTCGGTTTCAGTGACCTTGTCCTCTAAAGCCTCGATTGGAATCTGCCCAATAATTCAATTGGATGCTGCAGTAGCGACTGGAGGCAGATCGTGGAACTCGTACGTTGGTTTGAGCAGATTCGATTGGCCGATGTGGGACTCGTCGGAGGGAAGGGCGCCAACCTCGGCGAAATGGCCGGGGCCCAGTTGCCGGTCCCGCCTGGATTCGTCGTGACGTCTGACGCCTACCGCTACGCGGTGTCGAGCGCCGGCGTCGACGGGTCCCTCGCGGCCGTGCTCGCCGGCGTCAACGCTGACGATCCGGCCGACCTCACTCGCGCGGAGAACGAGGCGCAGCGCCTCGTTCGGTCGATCAAGCTTCCCGACGACCTGGCGTGCGCCATCCTCGACGCGTACCACCGACTGGGCGAAGGCGCCACGGTCGCGGTGCGCTCGTCGGGCACCGGCGAGGACGCGGGCGACACCTCGTTCGCCGGCATGAACGCGACGTTCACCAACGTCGCCGGGGATGAAGACGTCCTGACGAGCGTCGTGGACTGCTGGGCTTCGCTATACGGCGCACGAGTCATCTCGTATCGGGTCACGCGCTCGTTGGACGACGTGCCGGCCATGGGCGTCATCGTTCAAGAGATGGTGCCGTCCGAGCGCTCCGGCGTGATGTTCACCGCTGACCCCTCCACCGGTGACGTCGACAAGATCGTCATCGACGCCGCGTTCGGACAGGGCGAGGTGGTCGTGAGCGGTGAAGTGGAGCCCGACACCTACATTCTCTCCAAGTCCGGTCCGACACTGCTGCACGTCCGGGTGGGCACTAAGAATTTCAAGCTGGTGCGCGGCTCCGACGGCCGGGACCTGCACGTGGACCTGAGTCCTGACGAGGGCAGCCGTCGGGTGCTCTCCGATGACGAGGCGGTGACGCTGGCCCGATTGGGCCTCGCGACCGAGCACCACTACGGATCGCCCCAGGACACCGAGTGGGCGATGGCCGAGGGCAAGACGTACATGGTCCAGTCCCGACCGATCACCACCCTCGGCACGGTTGAGTCCGACGCGGCGCCGGTCA
>JAYSQJ010000049.1:0-3211 GCA_043721635.1 Acidimicrobiales bacterium
GATGCCCTCGGGCGCCGACGCCGTGTGCATGGTGGAGCGCACGCACACCGATGACCGCGGCGCCACCGTCGTCATCGACACGACGGTCGAACCGGGCCAGTTCGTCCGCGCGCCCGGCGATGATCTTCGATCCGGGTCGCTGGTCTTCGATGAAGGGGCAGTACTGGGCCCGGCGCACGTTGGCGTCCTGGCGAGTCTTGGTCACTCGACCGTGCGGGTCCACCCCCGGCCGCGAGTCGGCGTCCTGTCGACCGGGGACGAGCTCATCGAGGGACCCCTTCCGCTCGCGCCGGGCCAGATCAGGGACTCGAACCGTCACGCGCTGCTGGGGCTGGTGCGCAGTTCCGGCTTCGTTGGCGTCGACCTTGGGATCGTGCCCGACGACCGCGACCAGCTGACGGCGTCGCTGCACCAGGCGGGGGCGTCGTGCGACGCGGTGTTGACGTCGGGGGGCGTGAGTGTGGGCGACGCCGACCTCGTGAAAGTGGTGTTGGAGGAGCTGTGCGGGGGCACGATGAGGTCGCTGAGCGTCGCCGTCAGGCCCGCCAAGCCGTTCGCCTTCGGCCGACTGGCCGCGACGTCCACGCCCGTCTTTGGCCTCCCGGGCAATCCAGTGTCCTCCCTGGTCTCCTTCGAGCTCTTCGTGAGGCCGGCCCTGCGTCAGATGGCGGGACACGCCTCACGCTTTCGACCGGTGATTGCGGCGATCGCCGACGAGCCGCTGGAACGCGCCTCCGACGCCAAGGTGCACGTCGTCAGCGTGCGTGCGCACATCGGCGAGGACGGTCGCGTCCACGTCAGCGTCGCCGGCGTCCAAGCCTCGCACGTGCTGAGCTCGATGGCCTGCGCCAACGCACTGGCGCTGTTGCCCGACGGTCATGGCGTCGCGGCGGGGGGTGAGGTCGAGACACTGATCCTCGACGCCGACTCCCTGGGCGGCGTCGGCGCGATCGTCACGGTTCCCCGAGCGGTGAGCGCATGAGTAGCCCGGACGTCGATTCGCCGACGCCGGTCGCCATCCGCCGAGGCCCCGCTCCCGAGATGCCGAGCACCGGCCCGCTGGTCGACGGCTTCGGCCGGATCCACACCGACCTGCGCGTCTCGGTGACCGACCGCTGCAACTTGCGCTGCGTCTACTGCATGCCCGAAGAGGGTGTGGCTTTCGGGGCCCGTGACCAGATCCTGACCTACGAGGAGCTGTTGCGGGTGGTGCGCGTCGCACAGGCACTGGGTGTGCGCACGGTGCGCTTGACGGGCGGCGAGCCGCTCGTGCGCCGCGGGATCGTCGACTTCGTACGCGGCCTAGCGCGACTGGGACTCGACGACATCGCAATGACGACCAACGCCATGGACCTAGCGCGCCTGGCCGCGCCCCTGGCCGACGCGGGCCTCACTCGAGTGAACGTGAGCTGCGACTCGTTGCGCGCCGATCGCTTCGCCGAGATTCGGCGCCGCGGGGACCTGGACACCGTCCTCGCGGCGATGGACGCCGCCGACCGAGCCGGGCTGGGACCCGTCAAGGTAAACGTCGTGTTGATGGCGGGGGTCAACGATGACGAGGTGTTGGACTTCGCGGCCTTCGCGCGCAGTACCGCGAGGGTCGTGCGGTTCATCGAGTTCATGCCACTCGACGGCGACCACAGCTGGGCCCCGACCAGCGTCGTGGCGTCGTCCGAGGTCGTTGCGCGCATCGACCGGGTGTGGCCACTCGAGCGCGTGGCCGGTGCCCACGAGGTGGCCCCCGCCGTCCGCTACCGATTCCGCGACGGCCAGGGAGAGATCGGTGTCATCGCGACCGTCACCCAGCCGTTCTGCGGGACGTGCGACCGGCTCCGGCTGACGGCTGATGGGCACGTGCGCAACTGCCTCTTCGCCCAGCGCGAGACGCCGCTGCGCGACGTGATGCGAGCTGGATGCGACGACTCGACGATCGAGATGGCGCTTCGACGGTCCGTGTGGGAGAAGAAGGCCGGTCGTGGAAGCGACGACCTTCAACTGCTTCGACCCCGACGATCGATGTCGATGATCGGCGGCTGACGTGGTGACCGCGCTGTTCTTCGGCCCCCTGGTCGACCTGGCCGGCTGCCGTCGCGATGAACTGGCCGGCCGGACCATTGACGAGCTGGTTCTCGAGGCGCAGCGTCGCTACGGCGACGCCATGGCGGGGGCGCTGCATTCCTGCTCTATCTGGGTGGACGGTGAGCCGATGGCTCGCGACGTCGAGATCCCGGCGAGGTCTGAGGTCGCGTTCCTACCACCGGTCTCGGGCGGTTGACCGCTCTCACGCGCCGACGGCGTCACCGGGGTTGCGATGTGGCTGGGCGCCGCTGAGTAGTTCGAGGGCGTGCGGGATCACGTCGAGCACGGCCCCGAGGCACTCGAGCGCCCCGCCGGGACTTCCCGGAAGATTGATGATGAGCGTCTGGCCGCGCGTGCCCGCGCGGCCGCGCGTGAGTCGCCCGAGTGGATTTCTGAGACGTATCGCCTCGGCGAGGCCCGGAGCCTCGCGGTCGATCACCATGCTGGTCGCTTCCGGGGTGAGATCCCGCGGTGAGAATCCGGTGCCTCCGGTCGTCACGAGCAGTCCGGCGAAGTCGCTACTCATCTCGCGCAGCGCCTGGGCGACCGCCTCGATTCCGTCGGGCACCACGCGGCACACATCCACGTCGAAGCCGGACTCGCGCAACGACTTCTCGACTGCGGGCCCGCCGCGGTCTTCGCTTCGACCATCGGCGACCGAGTCCGACACGACCAGTATTCGGGCATTCATCGCCATTGCGACCGAGCCTAGAACGACCCACGGTGCCATCCCTACGGTGGGGCTGTCGCCGGGCATTTCGCCGTCGGGTGGAGGTCGCGGTGGAGTCTGGAACCGGCCACCGAATTTTCGAGATCGTCGAGAGCGTGTTCACTGACCCGCGAGACACGTGAACCCGAACAAGATCCGGAGTTTGAAGTAATCCCCGCAGATGCTTGACAAGGTAGTGAGTGACCACTTACAATGTCGCCATGATGGTCTCCACTCGACAGACCGCCGCCGAGCGCAAGGTCGCCGTGTTGGCCGCCGCGATCACCGAGTTCGCGCGCTCCGGCTACGCCGGGACCTCGACCGAGACCATCGCCGCGCGCGCCGGCATCTCCCAGCCCTACCTCTTTCGACTCTTCGGCACGAAGAAGGACCTTTTCGTGGCGACCTATCGCCAGGTCGGTG
>JAYSQJ010000050.1:0-2574 GCA_043721635.1 Acidimicrobiales bacterium
ACGACGCCCGAACGGGTCCGCGAAGCAATGGCGCTGGGCGCGACCGGCGTCCAGGTCGGCACGCTCTTCGCGTACTGCCACGAGTCGGGGCTCGAGGGCAGTCTGAAGAGTTCGGTGCTCGTCGCGGTGCAGAGCGAGTCGGTCCACGTGAAGACCTCGACGAGCGCGAGTTCGACCGGCTACCCGTTCAAGGTCGCCTCGATCGAGGGGACCCTCTCCGACGCGGACGTCTACGGCGAGCGGGTTCGCATCTGTGACCTGGGCTACCTGCGTGAGGCGTACCTGAAGGACGACGGCAGCGTCGGGTACCGCTGCCCGTCGGAGCCGGTGGAGATCTTCCTCAAGAAGGGTGGTGCGCTCGAGGACACCGTCGACCGGGTGTGCCTTTGCAACGCCCTGATGGCGACGGCCGGCTACGGGCAGATCCGCTCGCCGGGCGAGCGCGAGCTGCCGATCGTCACCAGCGGCGACTGCACCAACGAACTGGCCATCCTCCTGCGCGGTCGTAGCGACTACCACGCCACCGAAGTCATTGAGTTCCTCGAGACCGGACCTACCGGCGCGTCAGGCCCGTCGAGCGAGCGCAACGGGTCGAGCTCGGCGGTCGACGCGTAGGACAACGTCGCGCCAATCCCTCGCGGAATCTTCGAGACGCGACCTAATTTCGAGTCTAGGGTTCATCGTATTCACATTCGTTGAGCGGTCGAAGCGACCGCAGTCGAAGGGAGCAGAATGGCCGACCTAGTGAGAGCAGCCCTGGTGCAAGCGGCGTGGACCGGGGACAAGGAAACGATGATCGAACTCCACGAGCGCCACGCCCGCGACGCGGCCGCCCAGGGCGTCCAGGTCATCTGCTTTCAGGAGCTCTTCTACGGGCCCTACTTCTGCCAGGTGCAAGACGCCGCCTTCTACGACTACGCCGAGGCCGTACCCGAAGGCCCGACGGTCCAGCGCTTCATGGCGCTGGCCCAAGAGCTCCAGATGGTGATGGTCCTGCCGGTCTACGAGATGGAGCAAGAGGGCGTGCTCTACAACACTGCGGCGGTGATCGACGCCGACGGCACCTACCTCGGCAAGTACCGCAAGACCCACATCCCCCAGGTGAGCGGCTTCTGGGAGAAGTTCTACTTCCGCCCTGGCAACCTCGGCTACCCGGTCTTCGACACGGCCGTCGGGCGCATCGGCGTGTACATCTGCTACGACCGGCACTTCCCCGAGGGTTGGCGGGCGCTGGGTCTCGCCGGCGCCAAGATCATCTTCAACCCGTCGGCGACGAGTCGCGGACTGTCGGCCTACCTCTGGCAACTCGAGCAGCCGGCGTCGGCCGTCGCGAACGAGTACTTCGTCGGCGCGATCAACCGCGTGGGCGTCGAGGAGCTCGGTACGAATGACTTCTACGGCCAGAGCTACTTCGTGAGTCCGCGCGGCCAGTTCGTCGGCGACGTCGCGAGCACGACGAGCGGCGAGTTGATCGTGCGCGACCTCGACATGGACCTGTTGAAGGAGGTCCGCGACCAGTGGGCCTTCTACCGCGACCGCCGGCCCGACATGTACTGGTCGCTGGCCGAGGACTGAGCAGATGGCTCGGATACTCATCACCGGTGGCGACGTCCTCTCGGCGACGGGGGCGCAGGCGGCCGACGTACTGGTCGACGGCGACGAGATCGCCGCCCTGGGGACGCCGGGCCACTTCGCCTCGATGGCGGCGACGTGCGAGCGCGTCATCGACGCGAAGGGCAAATACGTGCTACCGGGCGGTATCGACGTTCACACCCACATGGAGCTGCCCTTCGGCGGCACCGCCGCGTCGGACACCTTCGAGACGGGCACCATTGCGGCAGCCTTCGGCGGCACGACGTCGATCATCGACTTCGCGGTCCAGCGAACGGGCGAGGACGTCCACGACGGTCTGGCGGCGTGGCACCAGAAGGCCGACGGCAACTGCGCCATCGACTACGGCTTCCACCAGATCATCGGCGGGGTCGACGACGCCGCGCTCAAGGCGATGGCCGACCTCACGGCGAACGAGGGCGTCACCAGCTTCAAGCTGTTCATGGCCTACCCGGGCGTCTTTTACTCCGACGACGGCCAGATCCTGCGGGCCATGCAGACCGCGTCCGAGCTCGGCGCGACCATCATGATGCACGCCGAGAACGGTCCGGCCATCGACGTACTCGTCGCCCAGGCCCTGGCCCGAGGCGAGACCGACCCCCGGTACCATTCGCTGACGCGGCCCGTCGAGATGGAAGAGGAGGCGACGCACCGCGCGATCATGCTCGCCAAGGTCGCCAAGGCCCCGCTCTACATAGTGCACATGAGTGCCCGAGAGGCCGTCGAGGCCGTCGCACGCGCGCGCGACCTGGGCGCCAATGTCTTTGGCGAGACCTGCCCCCAGTACCTCTACCTGAGCCTCGAGGAGCACCTCTCCAAGGCCGGCTTCGCCGGGGCGGCCTACGTCTGCTCGACGCCGCTGCGCTCGCGCGAGGAGGGCCACCAGGACGCGTTGTGGCGCGCGCTTCGCACCAACGACCTCTCGATCGTCAGCACCGACCACTGCCCCTTCTGCATGAAGGA
>JAYSQJ010000051.1:0-6812 GCA_043721635.1 Acidimicrobiales bacterium
CAGGTCATGGGCCGGGACGCGACCGTTGCGCGGATTGGTTCGATCGCCCGTCGCGTCGGCACTCAGTTAGCCAGCGCCGGCGTCAACACGGACCTCGGCCCGGTCCTCGACGTCGATGGTCGGGCCGCCTATCCCGGTTCAGCGAACCCCGACGGCTTTCGCTCCTTCAGCGGGGTCCCTGCCGTGGCCGCCGCCGACGGCACGGCGTTCATGCAGGGTCTGATGAGGGCCAACGTGACGTCGGTCGTCAAGCACTTCCCAGGACTCGGCTACTCGACGCGCAACACTGACTACGGTCCGGCGGCCACCCTGGCGTGGTCGACGTTGCAGTCGACCGGCCTCGTGCCCTTCCGCCAGGCCATTGCCGACGGGGCCACGGCGGTCATGCTCTCCAACGCCCGGGTCCCGGGCCTGTCTTCGCTCCCGTCGAGCATCTCGCCGGCCGTGATCAACGTTCTCCGCCAGACGCTGGGCTTCCGCGGGCTCATCGTCACTGACTCGCTCTCGGCCGGTGCCATCAGTGCCCTGCACTTGGCCGAACCGGCCGCCGCCGTGCGAGCTCTCGCGGCCGGAGCCGACCTCATCCTCTTCGGCTCGCCGAGCTCACCGTCGTCGTCGTTGGCCCGGGCCGGACAGATCTCGAGTGCCATCGTCGCCGCGGTCAATGGTGGGACCCTCGCCCGGTCCACGTTGGTCGACGCCGCCGCCCAGGTGCTGGCGGCGCGCAACACGGTGCCCTGCCCGACGCCGGCCGGGTAGCCGGCTAGAGGTAGTGGGGAGGAACCTCGTGCGAATCGCGCCGTAGGTGGCGGATCTCCTCCTTCAGCCGCGCGACCTCCTCACGGAGCTCGGCGATCGCCTTCACCAATTCGTCGCGGGTCGGTTCCGTCACGGTCACGTCCCAATGTTCGCATACGCCGAACTTCACTCGCATCCATCAAGCGCGACGCGAAGTTCATTAGCGTGAGTCCTAGCCGGTCCAGTGAGGCGCCGGCGCTGAGGGGGACTCAATGGCCATCAATGATCTGGACGCTCTGGACAGTGAACGACTCGCGGCACTGGGCTACAAGCAGGAGTTGTCGAGGGTGCTCTCGCTCTTCGACAACTTCTCGGTAGCGTTCGCGTACCTGAGCCCGATGGTGGGCATCTACTCGCTGTACACACTCGGCCTCGGTATGGGTGGCCCGCGCTACATCTGGACGATGCCCGTCGTCGTCGGGCTCATGATGCTGGTCGCGCTCGTCTTCGGAGAGCTCGCCAGCGAATACCCTCTCTCGGGCGCTCTCTACCAGTACGGCAAGTACAACGTCGGGGCGCGCTATGGCTGGTTCGTCGGCTGGATCTACGGCTTCGCGCTGCTGGCGACCGTGGCGTCAGTCGACTCGGGCATCGTCGGCTACGTGACCAGCCTGTCGAACATCTGGTTCAAGACCCACCTCGACCCCACCAATCACATCACGATCTTCGCGGTCGTGGGCGTCATCATCATCCTCTCGGCCATCTTGAACTCGGTCGGGGCCAAGATCATGAGCCGCGTCGCGGGTCTCGGCGTCTACGTCGAGACGATCGGGACGTTCGGAGTCGCCATCGCGCTGGCGATCCATGGCTTTAACCACGGCTTCGGCTACACCTTCACCAGCCAGGGCGCCCAGAACGCCGCGACCAATCACCTGGGCGTCAATTTCGGTGGCCACTGGCTGACCGGCGCCGCCCTCGTCGCCGTGCTCGCCAACGTCTACATCTTCTACGGGTTCGAGTCGGCCGGCGACATCGCTGAGGAGACGAAGGAGGCCGGACGACAGGTGCCCCGCGCGATGCGCAACGCCCTGCTCTACGGCGGAATCGCGTCGTTCGTCCTGGTGCTCGGTCTGTTGCTCGCGACCCCGAAGTCCGGCATCGGCAGCGTGATCAGCGGCGGCATCCCGTCACTGCTCGCAGTGCTGCCGAGCTGGCTCCAGGACTTCTTCCTCGTGATGGTGATCATCGCGTTCTTCAGCTGTGGCACGGCGGTCCAGGGAGCCGGCGCCCGCGTGGCGTTCGGTTTGGCTCGCGACGGGGCAATCCCGTTCTCCGCCCAGGTCCGTAAGGTCCACCCCAAGCACAAGACGCCGGTCAACGCAATCATCGTCGGCACGATCGTCCCGTTCCTCTTCTTGCTGCTGGTGCTCGTCAACCCGTCGCACAACATCCACATCTTGTGGTTTGACTACCCGGCCAAGGTCAACGCGCTCTACGCGCTCGTCTCGTTCGCGACGTCGGGCATCTATCTGTCGTTCCTGCTGACGGTGCTCGGCTCGCTCATGGCCCGGCGACGTGGCTGGGTGCCCAGCGGTTCGTTCACGCTCGGCAAGTGGGGTTACCCGGTGACCATCGCCGGCGCGCTGTACCTGTTCTTGATGCTGCTCAACATCGTGTGGCCGAGCTCGCTCACCAGCGGCCGGGCGGCGTACTTCAACTACGGGTGGGTCACCTTGCTTGTCATGCTCGTCATCGTGGCGATCGGCGCCCTCTACGAGGGGTTAGCCCGACCAGATAAGACGGTGGCCACGCACCGCATCGAGAACTAGGGACCGGAGGGCCCCGGCGCCGCCGGGCGTCGGGGCCCTAGGACCAGGGCGAGGTCGCCGAGCTCAGGGCGTCCTCGGTGGTGGCGCTGGCAGAAGTCGCGAGCGGGCACGATCAGAGGTCGCAAGGTCGGCTTCCCCCGTTTCAAGAAGCGGGGCCAGGACCGCGACCGATTCTCCTTTACTACTGGTGTCATGAGGCTCGAAGCCGACCGGCGTCATCTCACGTTGCCGGTGCTCGGCACTATCCGCACGCACGAAAACACCTGACGCATCGAGCGGCTGATTGCACTTGATCGAGCGAGGATTCACGGGGTGACGGTCTCTCGCCACGGCGAGCGCATTGTCGCGGCCGTGCGGGTGAGTATCGCTCGCCCCCAGCCGACCGGCGTTGCCCGGCCCGACTCCGCTGTCGGCATCGACGTGGGCGTGAGACGACTGGCGACGGTCGCGACTACTAGCGACGTGATCAGTAGACTCAATAACCTCAGAGCCCTCGAGCACCGACGTAGCGAACTACAGTCGACTCCAACGCCAACGGGCTCGTCGCACCCGAGGTTCGCGCCAGAATGTACAGACCGCCGCCAAGATTACGCGCCTCCACGCCGAGGTCGCACACCATCGCCGTCACACCATCCACGTCCTCACCACCAACCTCGCCAAGACCCGCGGAGTGATAGTGGTCGAAGAGCTGGACGTGGCGTCACTGTTGCAACAAAAGGGTCTCGCCGGTGCGCGTTCGCGCCGACGTGGTCTTTCTGATGCAGCCCTCGGAGAGATTCGTCGTCAGCTTCGCTACAAGTGCCCCTGGTATGGGTCGACTTTGATCGAAGCCGATCGGTTCTTTCCCTCGTCCAAGACGTGCCACGACTGTGGTCACGTGCAGGACATTGGCGAGTCCGAGCACTGGACCTGTGAAGAATGTTCTTCTTCACACCAGCGCGACGACAATGCGGCCATCAATCTCGCCCGATGGGCGAGCCTGGGTTCAGTTGGAGCCCCGGTGAAGCGTGGAGCCGAGCATCAGACTGAGTCTCACTCAGCGGCTGGCGAGGACACGCGAAAGGGAACCCCGGCACTCGCCACGGCGAACAACTCCGTGAGGAGTGCAGCACGAGTGGACTCACTAGAGATCACTCGGTTGCAACGGTGCTGGAGACGCTCGCGTGCGCGACCGACGGGGCGGCCGTCGCCAGGACGCAGGCGACCAGGGCCGACGCGTAGTGGCGACGTGCTCTCATTTTCAATCGTTCCTTTGCGGATTCGGTGACGTGACCAGCGCCGGGTGCGCTCGTCACAGTCAGACTACGACTGTGGACTACTGGTCGATTGTCTCGAGGTAGGTATTGATCAGGTGGAGCGCTTCGTCGAAGAAGGCACCCGACTGGGGCCCTTCGGCCAGTTCGCTGTCCATGATGGTCATGGTCGTCTCCACCAGCAATCGAGCGGCGAAGTGGGCCCGTTCATCGTCGAGCGTGGCGAATCGCTCGCGCAGCAGGCGCGCCACGTAGTTCGCGGTGTCGGCGGTGTCGGTGTTGTCGATCTCGACCAGCTCGGGCACTGACTGGAAGGCCCGGCGCATGACGGCCGTCGTCGGGTGCTCGTAGCGCAGACGACGCACCAGGGAGAAGAGCTCCTGGCTCCACTCCGTGAGGTCCGGGGCCGTCGGCAGCTCTCTCAGCTTCTCGAGCAGGTATACCGAGCGCTGCCGCTGGTCGAGGCGGAAGAGCTCGACCAGAATCGCGGTCTTGTCGGGGAAGTAGTGGTACACCGTGCCGATATTGACGCCGGCGCGCTCGGCCACGATGTTGGTGTTGAGGCCCCCGATGCCGCGTTCCACGATCACCTCGGTCGCGGCGCTGAGGATGTTGGCGAACGTCGCGACCGAACGGGCCTGGGAGGGCTTCTTCCAACGGGACTTTGGATTCGTGGTGGTCTCAATCATCGTGTGGTATCCATCTTCTTCTTAGTTCGGGATCCTACCGCCAGTGATCATGGGAAGAGGCCTCGAAGCTCGGTCGCCTCGGCGATCCGCTCGACGCCGACGACGATGGCGGTCTCCCGCAACGTCAGTTCGAGCTGCTGGTGGCGCGTCCAAATGTGGTTGAACGCCTCGTGCATCGTTTTCTCGAGGCGCTGCTGGAACAACTCGGTCTCCCAGAGGTAGCCCTGGAGGTCCTGGGCCCATTCGAAGTACGAGGCGACGACGCCCCCGGCGTTCGCCAGCACGTCGGGTACCACCGGGATGTTGCGGCTGGCGAGCACGGCCGCACCCTCGCCGGTCGTCGGTCCGTTAGCCGCCTCGACCATGATCGACGCCGCCATGGTCTTGGCGACGTCCTCGTCGACGACGCCCCCGAGTGCCGCGGGGATCGCGATATCGCTCGGCAGGGTGAACAGCAGGTCCGAGGGGATCTCCTCGGCGCCGGGGTAGCCCATGACGGTGCCGGCTTCCTTGTAGTGCTCGGACATCGTGAGGTGGTTGATGCCGCCCGGCACGTGGATCGCGCCGCGGATGTCCGCGACGCCGACGACCTTCATGCCGCGTTCGCTCAGCAGCTTGACGAGGGGTGCGCCCACTTTGCCGTAGCCCTGGATGACGACGCGCTGCTCGTTGGCCAGTCGGCCGAGGCGTTGGAGGAGGGCGCTCGTGCAAATGGTGACGCCGAGCGACGTGGCGCCGGCGTGGCCGAGGGTCCCACCGATGGCGACCGGCTTGCCGGTGACGACGCCGGGCGTGTTGTGGCCGCGCAGCATCGACACGGTGTCCATGATCCAACTCATTACTTGGGTGTCGGTGTTGATGTCGGGGGCGGGGATGTCGCGGTCGGGTCCGATCATTGGCGCGATGGAGAAGGCGTAGCGGCGGGTGAGCCGCTCGAGCTCGGCGCGCGACAGCGCCGCCGGGTCGACCTTGATGCCACCCTTGGCGCCGCCGTAGGGGATGTTGACGACGGCGCACTTGATCGACATGTCCGCACTCAGGGCGGCGATCTCGTCGACGTTGACGCTGGGGTGGAAGCGGATGCCGCCCTTGCCGGGGCCACGTGAGGTGTCGTGCTGGATCCGCCAACCGTGGAACATCTCGACTTCGCCCGAGTCCATGCGCACCGGGACGGCGACTTCGAGGATCCTCTCGGGAGTCACGATCCGCTTGATCAGCCCCTGGTTGAGTCCGAGCACCGCACCGGCCTTCTCAATCAGCGAAGTCACGTGGAGCCACGGATTGAACTCGTGAGGATGAGCCTCGGTCGGACGCGTGACCACGTTGTCACCAGCCTTTGGGATAGGTGAAAGCGTCGTCGCTTCCACCTATCAGCGTAGGCCAGGTTGCGGCTCCGAATGCACCAGCAAAGTACGTCAGGTACTCTCTCAATCAACTAGAGGCGAAAGACCATTCATGAAGATATCGACCATGCTCAGCTACTCCGGCGGCTTCAAGGAGGCGGCCCGCAACGTGGCCGAAATGGAGAAGGCGGGCCTCGACCTGGTATGGGTCGCCGAGGTCTACGGTTACGACAGCCCCTCCCTGATGGGGTACCTCGCGGCGCTGACCGAGCGGGTTGAGATCGGCTCGGCGATTCTGCCGATCTACACGCGAACACCCTCCCTGCTGGCCATGACCGCCGCCGGGATCGACGCTCTCTCGGACGGCCGTTTCCACCTGGGCCTGGGGGCCTCCGGACCCCAGGTGATCGAAGGGTTCCACGGGGTGCCCTACACCAACCCGCTCGGGCGAACCCGCGAGATCGTCGAGATCTGTCGCGACGTGTGGCGCCGAGAGGCGCCCCTCGTGCACCAGGGCAAGAACTTCACCCTGCCGCTCCCGGCCGACCAGGGGACGGGGCTCGGCAAGGCCCTGAAGATGATCACCCACCCCGTGCGCAGCGAAATCCCGATCTGGATCGCGTCGCTCGGCGAGAAGAACGTCGCGATGACCGCCGAGATCGCCGACGGCTGGATTCCCGTCTTCTTCATCCCCGAGCGGGCCGACGACGTGTGGGGCGCGTCGCTCGCGAAGGGTCGCGCGAAGAGGAGCGGCGCGCTCGGCGAGCTCATGATCACCGCGGGCGGGCTGCTCGCCATTGGCGAGGGTGACGACGTGGTCGCGCTGCGCGAACTGATGCGCCCGATGACCGCGCTCTACATCGGCGGGATGGGGGCGAAGGGCAAGAACTTCTACAACGAGCTCTGCGTGCGCTACGGATTCGAGAAGGAGGCCGAACTCATCCAAGACCTGTACCTCGA
>JAYSQJ010000052.1:0-3958 GCA_043721635.1 Acidimicrobiales bacterium
TCCTTGTAGGCGGCGTTGGCCCGTTCGGGACCGTCCCCGCTGCCGTCGGCCAGGATGCGCTTGCGAAGCGCCAGCACGATCGTCACGGCCAGGTCGGCCGCGCAGTCCTTGATGGCGGCCCGGCTGGCCACGCCCGACGTGGCCCCGGCCTCGTCACTGGCGAACTGGACGCCGGCCGCGGCGGCGTCGACCAGGGCGTCGATTGAAGCGTCGGCGTAGCGCGAGCGCTGGTCGTGCTCGTCCTCGAGCTCGGTCGTAATCATCGCCCTCACGTCGCGCAGGCGCTCGAGCATGACGTTCTGGTCGTCCTGCAGGGCGCGCTTCACCTTGCGGGTCAAGACCGCCAACGACTGGTCGAGTGACTGGTCGCGGCGAGTGAACAGCTCGCCCACGGCGGTGGGGGCCTTGATCGGGGCCGCGGCGATCTTGCGGGGGGCTTGGGCGGTGGCGCCACGCTCCTCCAACGAGGCCTTGCGCAGGCGCGCGAAGATCTCGTTCACGACATCGGTGCCCGAGGCGTCGTCGCCCAGCACGGACTCGTCGGAGCCGTCTGGCTCCCGGGGCGCCTTGCGCGCCTTGGGCTTGGTTTCAACCGGTTCGTCGGCGGGCTCACGGACCTGGACGTCAGGCACCGCGCGCAGCGGCGTGCCGGCGAGCAGCTCCTCCTCGGTCGGCTCGGGGGTCGCGGGGCGCAGGCGCAGCACGTCGAGCGCGGCGCTGCGCGCGACCTCGTCGGAGTTGTTGATGCCCGACAGGACGACCTCCACCTGGTCGAGCAGGGACGAGACGAATGAGCCGAGCGTGTCGCGCGCGGCACGTAACTGCTCGATCTGCAGGTGCAGGGCCTTGCGCTTGACGGCGAGGTCGTTGAGCACGACCTTGCGGGCCTCGTGGGACTGCTCGACGATGGCGCGGCCCTGCTCCCTCGCGTGCTCGACGAGGGCCTCGCCGTTGACCTTGGCCGACTCCACGAGCCGCTCGGCGGCGAGGCGGGCGTCGTGATCGATCTGCGTGGCGGTATTCTCAGACTCCGTGATGAGCGCCGTGGCCCGCTCCCGGGCCTCGATCAGGTGGGCGGCGGCGCGCTGCTGGCTCTCGGTGAAGACCTGGGCGCTGCGCTCCTGGGCCTCGGAGGTGACCCGACCGGCCTCCTCGTGCGCGGAGCGCAGGATCGCGGCACTCTGGGCGCCCAGCGCACCGGCGAGCGTCGCTTCGTCGAGGGTGGGATTGGCGGCGCGGCGCTGGGCCTCACCGAGCTGGTCCTGGAGCTCGCGGATCCGCGACTCGAGGTGGCCCATCTCTCGCGCGACCATCTCGAGGTGGACGCGGACCTCGTTGGGGTCGAGGCCGCCCTTGCGCAGGGTGGCGAAGTTCATGCGTGCAATCTCGGTCGACGATTGACGCGCGGTCGAGTAGATTCGGCGTTCGTCCATTCCTTCCAGACTACGGCGTGGCGCACTTGGGATACGGCTTAGTGGGGCGCGGTGAGCGGCGTGGGCGCGTCGCCGCCGATCGCGCGCAGGTCGTGCAGCACCTGGGCGAGCGACGTCACGCCGATGATCTTCAGCCCCGGCTGGGCGGCGCTCTGGGCGGTCGCGACCTCAACCTGGGGGACAATGAAGTACTGGGCCCCGCTGCGCTGGACCGCCACCGTCTTCTCGGCCACTCCCCCGACGTCGCCGACGACGCCAAAGACGTCAATCGTGCCGGTCGCCGCGACGACCTGGTGGCCGGTCAACGATCCCTGGGAGAGCCGGTCGATCAGGGTGAGCGTCATCGCGAGACCGGCCGAGGGCCCCCCGATGTTGCTGGTGTCGATGGACACCCGGGCCGGCAACGTGTACCGGACCCCGGACTCGACACCTACGCCGATCCACGACCGGCTGGCTCCGGTCACGCCAACGCAGCCCGTCGAACCCCCCTGACCCCCGGGCACGGCGGCGGTCGTCACGGAGCGCGTCGTCGCAGCGGCCCACGTGATCACCCCGGTCCGTGAGATCTTTGCGCGCGCGACGCCGAGGCGGACCTTCGTGCCCGGCGCGACGTCGTGCAGCGCGGCGATCAACGCGCAGTCCGACGTGACGGGCTTGGCGTCGACGGCAACAATCTCGTCGGCGACGTGCAGACCGGTCCTGCGCGCCGGCGACGGCGCGATCACCGAGTTGACCACCGCCCCGGTCGGCGTCGCGGGCGTCTTCCAGCCGAGCGCGTTGAAGGCCGCGACCTCGGCCGCCATCTTCGAATCGCTCATCTGCAGGTACCCCTGGGCCAGGAGCTCGTCGGTCGGCACGCCCGGTTGGACCAACTGGTCGGCGCTGACGAACTCCACGTGGGACTGCAGGTGCAGGGTCAGCCACTGCCAGACGCTGAGCGACTGGAGGAAGACGTCGGTGAGCATGATCGTGTCGTGGTGGGGGTCGCTCGCGATGCCGTGGACCTTCACGAGCGGGGCGACGGGCGTCGCGTCACCGGGGGTCAGGGCGTACTCGGGGACGCTCCAGGTGTGCAACCCCACGTAGACGCCCAGCAGCAGGACCATCGACGCCAGAATCCGCTTCTCCCGCCGTCGACCCTTCGCAGGTGGTGAGATGGGTTCGTGCAAAGTGATGAGCCAACGCTAGCGGAAGGTGCCGAGGAGACCCTGCTGCGCGCCGGCTTCGCCACCATCCCCGACTACGCCGTCGTGCTGCGCGCCAACCTGCGCGCCGATCGGCCGCGCCGGCGGGTCCTGGCGCTTCGCGGGGCGCTGCGCCAGTCCCTGCTCACGTCGGACGATTGGACCAGCGCCCTCGTCGACCCCGACGTCGACGTTCGTCGCGAGGCGCTGCGGCTCGTCGCCTACGTCCAGGTGGACGACGAATCGATCTACGCACGGGTCGTGGCCGCCCTGGATGACGACGACCCGCTGATCGTGGACGCGGCGGCCTTCGCGCTCGGCGAGCACCTCTGGGTGAACGGCGTCGAACGATTGTGCGGGGTGGCGACCGGCCACGCCGACGCGCGGTGTCGCGAGGCGGCGGTGGCAGCGCTCGGGGCGATCGGCGACGACCGGGGCCGCGCGGCCGTGCTCGGCGCCCTCGACGACAAGGCGCCGGTGCGTCGACGCGCGATCGTGGCGTTGTCGAACTTCGAGGGCCCCGACATCGAGGCGGCGCTGGAGCGCGCGGCCGAGGACCGGGATTGGCAGGTCCGCGCCGCGGTCAGCCAGCTGCGTCCTGACGAGGACTGACCGCGACTACCGATCAGCGTCGCGGAACAGCGCGTACAGCGAGGACATCTCCTCGAGGCAGAGCGCGAGGCCCCGGATGACGACGGTGTCGGGCTCGAGGGCGACGTCGACCTCCACGCCCGTGTTGGTCGCGATCAGCTCGGCGAAGTCGGCGAGCTGCGCCTGGCCGCCGACCATCGTGAGCCCCCGCGCGCTGACGTCCTGGGAGAGGTCGGGCGGCGCGTCGCCGAGGCACTCTTGAACCATGCGCACCGTCGAGGTGACGACTTCGTGGGCGGCCGCGTTCACGAGGTCGGCGTCGACGTCGACCTCGACGAGCTCGCCCCGGTCGACGGTGCGCGCGAGCACCATTTCCGAGAGGCCGCGCGTGCGGCCCATCGCCGAGGCGAGGTGGATCTTGAGGCTCTCCACGACGGCCGGCGCGACGACGACGCCGAGCTGGATGCGCAGCAACGACGCGATTGCCGCGTCGAAGTCGTTGCCCCCCTGGCGTCGAGCACTCCCGGTCACGATGCCACCGAGCGAGATCACTGCGGCCTCGCTGGCCCCGGCGCCGAGCAGCGCCACCGCCGACCCGATCGGGTCCTGGACCGGCAGGCCGAGTCCGATAGCCGCCGCAATCGGTGCCTCGATCAGGCTGACTTCGCGGGCGCCGGCCTGGATCGCCGCCTGGCGCAGGGCGCGGCGCTCGATGGGCGTGGCGAGCGAAGGCACGCTCATGACGACGCG
>JAYSQJ010000053.1:0-9871 GCA_043721635.1 Acidimicrobiales bacterium
TCATATTGCGCGAGGACCGTTCGCTCCATGTGGTTGCGAATCGCGGTGCCGGTTCGATAGACGTTGGAGATCGCGCTCATCGCTTGAAAGTCGAAGTCCTGACCCTTGAGCCGAGCCTTGATGTCCCCCTCCGCCTTCAGGACGATTGCCGCAGACGCGGATCCGATTCGCCGACTCATCAGCGAGAACGCAGCGTCGTGCCGCCGGCGAACGTAGTCCCGACACTACGGAAGTAGCCGCCGATGATCTCGGTGGGAGCGAGGCGGTCCAACTCTTCGGTGGGGGACGCGAAGAGATCGAGGGTGGCACTGCCTCCCCAGACGGGACCGAGCTGGACATCGACTCCCGACATCGTCACGACTTCGTCGAGCGAGTCCGTTCCGTTCAATTCAATGCGTGGGAACCATCGGTGGTGCAACATGGCGTGGCCGTTGACGAACCCGTTCGAACTCGCCGGGCCCTCGAGGGTGACCGTCGCATTGGCCAGTCGTCGGTCGGCGGCGGCCAGGGTCATGCCGAACCGGCCGCCCGGCTCGAGGCGGGGCCCGGCGCGGCCCACCGAGATCGGCCGGGTCTGGTGGATCGAGCCAAGCTTCTTGGGGTACCCCTGGAGGTAGCCGCGCACGAGGGCGAAGTCCCGGTCGACCCAGATGAAGACGCACCGGCTGTAGAGCTGCCCCTGATAGCGACAGCGCACCACGACGAAGGCCTCCTTGTACTGCGAGCGCACGGGGTCGAGGATCTCCGCGCGGTCGTCGCCGCAGCTCTGCCAGTCGGCCCAGATGAAGGCGACGGCACCGGGGTCCTCGTCACTGTTGGCGAGGTCCACGTCCGGTGGTAGGACGGCACGCACGTGAGCCGGGTCGGTGCGGTACTCGACGGTCAACAGGTCGCCGGAGTAGTGCCAGGGCGCCGGCGGCAGCAACGACGCCTCACCGGACTCGGTGCGCGGGAACGGAAGTCCCCGAAACGCCATCAGAGTGCTCCCGTCCATCCGTCGGCCGGCCGGTCGAACCAGACGTGCACCTCACCCGTGCCGATCGAGTTCTCGTAGTCCGAGTACATCCGACCCCGGGCCGTGCACGCTGCACCGCCGAGGGCGTGGATCATCATCTGGTAGTGGCCGAAGTGCGCCTCGGGCCTCACTGACTTGAATCCGTCCATCTCCTGGACGATCTGGGCGTGGTCGCCTCGCACGAGCGCGTCGATAACGCGGTGATCCCAGCGGCGGGCCTCGTCGGAGTAGATGTGCTCCTCGGGAGCAGCTTCGTGACGCCGAAGGTCGCGCAGATTGTGGAACGTGTGGCTGAGCGCACCGGAGGCGATGAGCACGACGCGCAGGTCACTCTGGCGCACCGCCTCGGCGACGACCTTGCCGACGGTGGCGAAATCGCGGTCGTCGGCCGTTTGGCAGACGCCGACCGAGGTCCACGCCTCGCCGCCCTGCAGGAACGGCAGGAAGTTCAAGGTTGCGTATTCGACCGGAAGGTGCTCGTTATCGATCGGGGTAATCCAGCACTCGTCGGTCTCGTCGGCGATCTTGCCCACCAATCGCGCGAATTCGGAGTTACCCGGCATGTCGTAGGGCACGCTCGACATGCCGCGGGGCAGTTCGCCGCTGGTGAAGAAGCCCCTCCGCCGCTCGGCGGAGGTGATCACGAACTCGACGGTCGTGAACCAATGACTGTCGAAGACCAGTACGAGGTCGGGTTTGATGACGTCGAAGACCTCGCGGCGCAGACGGTGCAGTCCCGCGTGCAGCGTGCTCTCGTTGCCGTTGTTCAGTTCGCGGCGCAACTCTTCGGGCAGGACGATGGTTGGAACGTGCGCGAGGAGACCTGCGCCGACGATTTCACCCATGGGTGGTTCCTTCCTTGATCTGTAGGGTCTTGAGGTCCGAGTAGAAGTCGAGTGCGTAGTCGCCGCCCTCGCGGCCGATACCGCTGATACCGGTTCCTCCGAAGGGGGCGGTGAGGTCGCGCACGAGGAAGCAGTTCACCCATATGGTGCCGGCGCGCAGCTGTTCGCCGAGACGCTCGGCGCGAGCCCCGCTGCTCGTGTAGATGATCGCCGAAAGCCCGTACGAGGTCGAGTTGGCGAGGCGCACCGCTTCGGACTCCTCGGAGAACGTCTGCAGAGTGAGCACGGGACCGAAGACCTCACGCTGGACGACCTCGGATTCGTTGGTGCGCGGTTCAATGAGTGTCGGCACGTACCAGAGCCCATCTGGCCGTTCGCGCTCGCCGCCGAACACCACGACGTCGCCGTTCGCCCGTGCCCGCTCCACGAACCCTTCGATCCGGGCGAGGTGGTTGGGATGGATCAGCGGCGAGATGGTGGTCGACGAATCTCGGCTGTCACCGAGACGGTGTTGGCGGGTGGCTTCCTCGAACAGTTCGACGAATTGATCCCGAACCGAAACCTCGACCAGGATACGGGTTCCCGCGAGGCAGACTTGACCACCGTCGTCATACATGACGGCCGCCTTCTGCGCGGCGGCGTCAAGGTCGGCGTCGGCGAAGACTATGAACGGCCCCTTGCCGCCGAGTTCGGCGGTGAAGGGAACGAGGTGCTTGGCGGCCGCCTCGCCGATGACCCGTCCGGTCTCGGGTGATCCGGTGAACGAGATCCGACGAACCCGTGCGTCATTGACGAGCGCCGAACCGACCTCTTCGCCGTAACCCTGGACGACGTTGAAGACGCCTGGAGGAAACCCGGCCTCGTTTACGAGGTCCATCAGCAGCGAGCAACTAAGCGGTGACCACTCGGCTGGCTTCAGAACGACCGTGTTGCCGGCCGCGAGGGCCGGGGCGCACTTCCACGTCGACAGCATGAACGGAGCGTTCCACGGCGTGATCACGACCGTCGGTCCCGCGGGCATCCGCAGCACCGCGTTCTGCGTTCCGTTGGACGACCAACGTCGGGGCCGGTAGTCACGCGCGAGTTCGGCGTACGCCCGGAAGTTGCGCGCACCCCGCGCGATGACGCGCAGACGAAGGCTCTCCTCAAGCATCGCCATGTCGAGGCACTCGACGTGGGCGATTCGTTCGATGTCGCGGTCAATCAAGTCGGCGAGCCGATCCAGGTACGATCCACGTTCCTCGACCGAGAGGGCGGACCATCCCGGAAACGCGTCGACGGCCGCGGAGATGGCGAGGTCGGCCTCCCATGCGTCACCGCGCGCGACGTCGGCCAGTTTCCACGTCCAATCGAGGGGCGACCGGTCCTCGAAAGTCCGCTTCGACGATACCCGAACGCCGTGGATGAAGTGGTCGGGCGAGACGCTGACGCCGTCGACGTCAATGCGCGGAGATTCGCTCACGACTGGAATCTCGGGCGGACCTGGGGGTAGAGCAGTTGGTCCCGAGTGGTTGGGCGCGGCCGTCGCTGGCCGCGGAACTCCCACTCGGCGCCCAGGGCGGTCGACAGGACCTCCTCGGTGGCGGTCGGCTGGGCCCCCACCTCGATGCTCACAGGTGCGGGGCCCTCCACGATGTGGTTGGTGAGGACTCCCAGACCCTCCACCTCCACCGAGACCGAGTCACCGGGCTGCACCGGCCTAGAGACCGCCGGGGTCCCCGAGAGGATGATGTCGCCGGGCACCAGGGTGATGAGACGGGCCAGGTCGGTGACGAGGTAGTGCATGTCCCACGCCATTTCGTCGGTCGATCCATCCTGCTTCACTTCGCCGTTGACCGTCGTACGCATTGACTTGTTGGCGAAGTCCCAATCGGTGACGAGCCCCGGCCCGACCGGACAGAGGGTATCGGCGCCCTTGACCCGCAGCATCGAACCCGCGTCGGTGTCGCGAAAGTCGTGCAGCCCATAGTCGTTGGCGATTGTGTAGCCGGCGATGTAGTTCGCCGCGTCGCTGAGCGAGATGTTGCGCGCGGTGCGGCCAATGACGATCGCGACCTCTCCTTCGAAGTTGAGGTAGTGGCAGTTCGACGGGCGCACAACGGCGGCACCGTGACTGTTGAGCGCACTGATTGGCTTGTGGAAGTAGGTGGGAGCTGGCGGGAGTTCCACGCCGAACTCGCGCACCCGCGAGACGTGGTTGAGGTGACAGCAGATGATCTTGGTGGGTGAGACGGGCGGCAGGTGCGTCGCCGTCGCTGCCTCCACCCGACGGCCGTCGCTCGAAACCAGGGAATCACCGTCGACGACGACGTCAATGGCATTGCCGTCGAGCAAGACCCTTCGATATTCCACGTGGCCCCCAGAATCGTTTGCTACGAAATGATGTTCCTAGGATAGTAAGTTGTTTTCTACGTTCCATCAAGGCAAGGTGCTACTTTTCCCAAGGTGTCGTGAGGGGGCAACATGTCCAGTGAGTTCAATCGTCTGCGGGTACTATGGCCCGACCATCTCGGCTTGGCCCGTGGCAAGTACGTGCCCGCGGCGCTCGCCGACCACGGCGTGCGCCACTGCACCGGTCTGTGGTCGCTCGGCTACGACCGAGTGATGATCCCCGAGACCCCCGGTTCGAACTGGAACGAGGGCCTGCCCGACCTCGATGCCACGTACCCCCTGGATGACATCCGACCAGGTTGGGAGGATGGGACGAAGGTCGTCGTCGCCGACCTGATGCGTCTTGGAGAGCCGGTCGAGGTCGCTCCACGCCACGCACTGCGTCGTGCAATCGCCGACTGGGCGACGTTGGGCTATCGACCCTACGTGGGCATGGAGTTCGAGGCCTACGTCTTCGAGCCAGACGGTCAGGGTGGTTGGCGCCCAATCGACACTCCAGGCGCCTACGTCTACGGCACCGGACCGTCGGTCGACCCACATGGCTTGATCGACGCGATCTGGCTGGCCTGCGACCAAGCAGAGATTCCTCTCGAGTCCGTGAACTCCGAGTTCGACACGCCCCAGTTCGAGTTCACGCTGCGCTACACCGACGCGCTGCGGGCCGCCGACGACGGCTTCCTCTTCAAGGTGCTCGCACGCGAGGTCGCCCACCGGCTCGGGCTCCTGCTCACATTCATGGGCAAGCCCCTCTCCGATCGCGGCGGCTCGGGTTTGCACTTTAATATCTCGTGGCGCAACGAGGCCGACGAGAACGCGGTCTACGACGCGGGTCAGAGTGACGGCGTCTCGGCGCTCGGCAAACACGCCGTGGCGGGGATGCTCGCGCACCACCGTTCGCTGGCGGGCCTGTGCGCGCCGAACGTCAACGCCTACAAGCGGCTGCGGCCGGCGTCACTGTCGGGTTACTGGGCGAACTGGGGTTACGACCACCGTGGGGCCACCGTGCGCATCCCTCCGGAACGCGGCGCCGGCTCACGACTCGAGCACCGTCTGAGCGACGGCGCCGCCGTCGTGCACACGTCGATGGCCGCCGTCTTGCAGGCCGCCCGACTCGGTTTCGTTAATCAGTTGCCGTTGGGACCCGTGGAGGGCGGCAACGGCCTGGACACTATCGACGCGACGATTGGCGTACCGCACTCGCTCGAGTTGGCGCTCGATGCACTGGAAGCCGACGTGGAACTCGTGAACGCCGTCGGGTCAATGCTGGTCTCCCAGCACCTCTCGATCAAGCGTGCCGAATGGGAGCGTTTCACCGGGGCGACGACCGATTGGGAGATGCGAGAGTATCTCCCGTTCCTCTAGCGCCAGGTCACCCGCACTGGGAGTTTCTTCGTGCCGCTGATGAAGTTCGAGCGGAACCGCTCGGCTGGTCCCGCCGATGCAATGCCCGACCATGCTGCGGCCATCTCTTGGAACATGACACGCAGCTCGAGGCGCGCCAGATGGGCCCCGAGGCAGAGGTGCGGGCTCTGCAAACCGAACGCGACGTGGCTGTTCGGCGTCCGGTCGGCGATGAACACGTCGGGGTCAGGGAACTGGTCCTCGTCGAAATTGGCCGACACGTACCAGAGCACGACCTTGTCGCCGGCTTTGAGCAGTTGACCACGAAGTTCGGTATCCTCGACGACCGTTCGGCGGAAGTGCATCGTGGTCGTCGCCCAGCGAAGCACCTCGTCGACGAGCGCCTTCTGCTGCGCCTCATCCATTGACGCCAGAGCCGAGAAGATCGCCGGGTTCTCCATGAAGACCTGGGCACCGGCCGTCATGGTGTAGCGGGTGGTGTCGTTACCGGCAGCGATCATGAGCGCGAAGAAGTTCTTCAACGTCACGTCGTCCAGCGCGTCGCCGTCGTTGTTGGGCTCGAGTAGCGCGGTGAGCACGTCGTGGGTTGGCGTGATACGTCGCTCCTCGAGGGCCTGGTGGGCATACTCGAACAACTCGAGCGCGACCGGACTGCGAAAGGGGAGTAGGCGGTATTCACTCGTATCAGTTTGGTCGACGACGTAGTCGGTGAAATCCGAGTCCGTGTTGCCGATGAGCGCGTCACCGCGGCTCACAAGCCAGTCGAGGTCCTCGTCGGGCAGCCCGAGCAGCCGTCCGAGCATCCTCATCGGCAACTCCCGAGCGACGCTCTTGACGAAGTCGAACTCGGTGCGTCCGTTGAGGTTCGAGAGGACCTCCCGGGCGAGGGCGCGGACCGCGTCCTCGTAGCCGGCGACCACCCGCGGGGTGAAGGGCCGTGACACCAGTCGGCGCAAACGGGTGTGCTCGGGCGAGTCCATTTCCATCATGGTGCGACGGGCCTCGGTCTCCTCGGCGTCCATGTCCTCCATGCGGATCCCGTAGCGGCTGGAGAACAGCTCGGCGTGTCGGCTGGCGTAGAGGACGTCCTCATACTTGGTGAGGCTCCAGAAGCCCCGCCCGCCGTCGGCCTCCTCGGTCCAAGCGACCGGGTTCTCGGCGCGCATCCTCGCGAAGACCTCGTGCGGAATCCGCTCGACGTAGGTGTCGTGCGACGTGATGTCGACGACGTTCGGGCTGGCTGGCATGTTCCCCCTTCACTGGCTCCTGAGCGTACTCGTTTGCTGCCAAACGAATCATTGCCCCGCAGGGGCCACTGTCTCCGTACAATGGAGAGATGACGAAGCCACTGATCGGCATGACCGGGCGGCGCTGGCCGGCCTCGGCGGTATCGAGCAACGTTCCCAAGGCCATGTACGACTTGATGTTCGATCTTCACTTTTCGGACTACCCGGCCTCGGTCGCCGCCGCTGGCGGCATCCCGATCGAGTTGACCCGCGACGCCGACGCCACAGAGGTGCTCGCTCGACTGGACGGCCTGATCCTGAGTGGGGGAGCGGACATCGGGCCGGAGCAGTACGGGCACGAGCCCGACGAGAACCTCGGCGCCATCGAGCCGGACCGCGACGAGTGGGAGCTGGCGCTGCTGCGCGAGGCCCGCCGTCTCGAAATGCCCGTGCTCGCGATCTGTCGCGGAGTCCAGTTGGCGAACGTCTACTTCGGCGGCACCCTCAATCAGCACGTCGAGCTCGCGGACGGTTCAGGACATCCGCAGTGGGACGTCGACGGACGTGAGCGGACCCATGAAGTGAACGTCGTGCCCGGCTCGCTGCTCGCCTCGATCTACCCCTCGACCGTGGGCGTGAACTCGCTGCACCACCAGACACTGGGAGTACTGGGCAATGACCTCGTCATCTCGGCGACCGCGCCCGACGGCGTGGTCGAGGCGCTGGAGCTGCCGGGCCACGACCTGCTCGGAGTCCAGTGGCACCCCGAGCTGCTCGAGAAGCCGGATCCGACCTTTCGCTGGCTCGTGGAGCGCTCAACGGATTACCTAGCACGCAAGGGCTAAAACCGATCGGACGAGGAGTGTTGACGTAGATTGGCACGTCTCCATCGTGGTAGGCCGACCGCCTACAGGCACTTGCTGAGAATCAATAAGAGTGAATGCTTGACAGAAGTCGTTTGAGTCCGTACATTCGTGCGATTGCCTAGTTGGCATGTTCGTTGACGCTCCGGGGGGAATAGATGACTACTGGTGACGCACCTCGTTTGTTGGGAGGCAAGAAGAAACTGACGCTGAAGGATGCCGTTGCCCAGTCCGTCGGACTGATGGGACCGGTGTTTTCCATCGCTTTCCTGGTGCCACTGCTCGTAGGCCTTAACGCGTCGGGACGTGGAGCAGGCAACGCTGCCGCCCTCTCTGTCCTGATCGCTGCCGTCGGCGTCGTCGGCCTCGGCTGGATCGTCGCCGAGTACACGCGCAAGATCCAGGCGGCCGGGTCGCTCTACGACTACGTGACCGACGGGCTCGGCGGACGCGTCGGAGCGGCGGCCGGTTGGCTCTACTACACGGGCCTCGTCTCGCTGGGCGCGGCCATCCTCCCAATGATCGGCGGCACCATCCACGACACGATCCTCGGCGAGTTCAACGTCGAGCCCTTCCCCCAACTGGTGTGGGACATCATCCTGTTGTTGATAGTTGCGGTCGTCATGTACCTCGGAGTCGCTCTTTCGACGAGGGTGCAACTGGTGCTCGCGTTGATTTCGCTGACCGTCGTCGCCATCTTCTCGGTGTACGTCATTGTCAAGAGCGGTGGCGTTCACCACGTGGTCTCGGGCTTCTCGCCGAACAGCTCACCGACCCATTGGAGCGGCGTACTCTTCGGCGTCCTCTACGGGGTGCTGCTCTTCACCGGCTTTGAGACGTCGGCCAACCTCGGCGAGGAGACCGAGCACCCCAAGCGCGACATCCCGCGGGCGGTGCTGTTCTCGGTGCTGGCGATCGGCGCCTTCTACATCATCGCCACCTTCGCGCAGATTTCGGGCTTCCACTTCAACCTGGGTACGCTCTCCAAGAACGCCGGTGCGCCGCTCTTCACCCTCGCAGGACCGAACGCCGCCGGTGGATTCGGCTCGGTCGCGATGCGACGCATCGTAGAGCTCGTGGTGATCTTCGACATGATCGCGGTGCTGATTGGCTGCGCCGTGTCGGCATCTCGGGGCGTGTTCGCGATGGCGCGTGACAACCGCCTGCCTCGCCAACTCGGCAAGATTTCCACGAAGGGGACACCGATTGGAGCGAGCAACGCGGTGATGTTCGTCTACGCGGTCGTCATTACCTTGACGGTGACCACGTCAATCTTCGCCATTACCGGCCTGCCACACTACGTGGCGATGTTCAGCTGGTTCTCGACCTACGGCGCGTTCGCCATCGCGGTGATCTATCTACTTATCTCGGTTGGCGCGCTGAAGGGATTGAAGGATCGCGGCAAGACGATTCCGCTCTACCTCGCGAGTGGCGCCGGCTTCCTCGTGACCGCGGGCGCAATCTTTGGCTCCATCTACAAGGTGACGGCTCCCACGATTGAGGCGCCGTACACCGCGGCCGTGGTCCTCTTTATCGGTCTCGTGGCCGCCGCGGCCATGAGCAACACCCCTAAGGCCGAGACGGACTTCTCCGAGCTGACCGAGTCGGAGCAGGGCCCGTTGAAGCTCTAGGGATGCGGCGCCTACATCGTGGTGACGTAGATGACGTCGGCCGCCGACCGTCGACCATTCGTGGCGACCGACGTGACCGATACAACGTACCTGGTGCCAGAGAGCAGGCCGTTCGCGCCACTGGTGTTGGTCGTGACCAGCGCGGCGCCACGCGTTGGGTCCGAACCAAGAGTCTGTGAGATCCTCACCGCGAAGAATCGCAGGCCATCCGAAGTGCGGTCGGTGGACTGCCACGCAACGGCAATCGAGTGAGCGGTGACCCACGTGGCGTGCAGGTCCCGAATAGGTGTCGGTGCTCTCTTCGTGGTGGGGGAGAGTTGAAGCACGAAGATTAAGATTGCGACGGCGCCGAGCGCGCCGAGGAGAGTCTTTCGCCTCGGCACTGACCGATCCTTCAACTCGAGTATTCCCTCTCGGTTGAACGGCAGTCCGCCAATCGCAAGTGGACTCTTAGGTTCCGTTCTCGGAATAGGTCGCGCGGCACCAAGCGAGGTTCCGCAGCGCGAGCACCGCGACGACTGGATCGGACTCTCCTCAA
>JAYSQJ010000054.1:0-6092 GCA_043721635.1 Acidimicrobiales bacterium
CCCAGGGCATCATGCAGGCCCAGCTCCTCACCTCGACGCCGATTCTCGAGGTCTTCGTGCACGAAGACGAGTCCGACGACCCCGCGATCCTCGCGAAGGTTTTCGAGAACCGCTCGCGCCTTCACGCCCGTAACGCCTACTGGATGCTGTTCGAGCCCGAGCAGTTGCGCCGGCGCGCCGGCCAGGGCGTTCGTCAGGGCTTCGACGACGCCGGCCCGCTCGCCGTCGACTGACGGTTTCGTCACCTGACTGGACTGTCACTATGCTCGCCAGCGATATTCTGCAGTAACCACGAGGAGGACCACATGCCCGAAGCCGTCATCGTCGCGACCGGACGCACCCCCATAGGACGGGCCTTCAAGGGCTCGCTCATCGACATGCGCCCCGACGACCTCACCGCGCTCGTCGTTCGCGCGGTGCTCGCCAAGGTCCCCGAGCTCGACCCCCAGAGCGTCGAGGACCTGATGGTCGGCTGCGGCCAGCCGGCGGGCGAGGCCGGCTTCAACGTCGCGAGGGTCGCCGCACTACTGGCGGGACTGGACAACGTCCCCGGCGTCACGGTCAATCGCTACTGCTCGTCGTCGCTCCAGACGATCCGCATGGCCGCGCACGCGATCCGCTCGGGCGAGGGTGACGTGTTCATCGCGGCCGGGGTGGAGACCGTGTCGCGCTTCGCGAGCGGCGCCTCGGACATTGGCAAGGCCGTCAATCCCCTGTTCGCCGACGCCATGGCCCGAACGGCCCGGCGCTCGGAGCGAGCGGGTGATCCCTGGGCCCCGCAACCAGGGCTCCCCGACATCTACATCGCCATGGGACAGACCGCCGAGAACGTCGCGGAGTACGAGAAGGTCTCGCGCCTGGAGATGGACGAGTTCGCCGTGCGCAGCCAAGAGCTCGCCGTCGCGCACCAGGACAACGGCTTCTTCGAGCGCGAGATCATCCCGGTCACCCTGCCCGACGGCACCGTGATGACCCGCGATGACGGCCCGAGGGCCGGCACCACCCTCGAGCGCCTCTCGACCCTGCAGCCCGTCTTTCGCGAGGGTGGTTCAATCACGGCCGGCAACGCCTGTCCGTTGAACGACGGTGCCGCCGCGGTTATCGTGATGAGCGACACCCGCGCCCAGCAGCTCGGCATCCGGCCCCTCGCGCGCATCGTGTCGAGCGGCGTGAGCGGCCTCAACCCCGAGATCATGGGGCTCGGGCCGGTCGAGGCCTGCCGTCAGGCGCTCGGGCGCGCGGGCCTGACCATCGACGACATCGACCTCGTCGAGATCAACGAGGCCTTCGCCGCCCAAGTGATCCCAAGCGCCGAGCACTTGGGCATCACACTCGACAAGCTGAACATCCGCGGCGGGGCCATCGCCCTCGGCCATCCCTTCGGAATGACCGGGGCGCGCATCATGACGACGCTGCTCAACTCCCTCGAGGACTCGGGGCTCCGATTCGGCATGGAGTCGATGTGCGTCGGTGGCGGCCAGGGTATGGCCATGATCGTCGAGCGACTCGACTGATCGTTCGGTCGTCGATTTCGGCCTGATCACGGGTCCTGGCTGGACGGACGGGCTTGGCCCGCTCGGTGGCCTCAGCGACCAGTGCGC
Source organism: Acidimicrobiales bacterium (assembly GCA_043721635.1). GTDB lineage: Bacteria > Actinomycetota > Acidimicrobiia > Acidimicrobiales > RAAP-2 > RAAP-2. Next base: position 1,602 of record JAYSQJ010000054.1, read on the forward strand.
ACCACGTTCGGGTCGCTGGTCCAGGCGTCGTGCTCGGCGTCGGTGGCGCCACGGCCCTCGTCGGGCAGCAGTACCGCGATGCCGTCGCGCACCTCGTAGGCGACGCGCTTGCGCGGGTTGTAGAGGACGTCGGCGTCGGGCACGTAGAGCAGCTCGGCGTGGTCGACCGGGTCCTCCAAGAGGGCGAGCAGGAATCCGTCGAGGGCCATGGGCTAGTTCCCTTCAATCATGGCGAGGACGTCGGCGACGCGCAACTCGCACTCTTCTTGGTTCGGGGCCTCCACGTTGAGGCGCAACAGGGGCTCGGTGTTGGAGGGGCGCAGGTTGAACCACCACGTGCCGTAGTCCGCCGTGAGGCCGTCGAGGTGGTCGAGCTTCACACCCTCGGTCTCCAGGCGCTGCGTGATCGCGGCCACCGTCGCCGCGGGGCTCTCGACGCGCGTGTTGATCTCGCCCGACGCCGCGTAGCGGTTGAAGGGCTTCGCCAGCGCCGACAGGGGCTCGGAGGCCCCGCTCAGCAGCTCGAGCACGATCATCGCGGTGATGATGCCCGAGTCGGCGCGGTAGTTGTCGCGGAAGTAGTAGTGGCCCGAGTGCTCGCCGCCGAAGAGCGCGCCGGTCTCGGCCATCACCTGCTTGATGTAGCTGTGGCCCACCCGGGTCCGCACGGCGACCCCCCCGTTCTCGGCGATCACTTCGGGCACGGACTTCGAGCAGATCAGGTTGAAGAGGATGGTCGCGCCGGGGGTGCGCTTCAGCATCACCGCGGCGACCATCGCCGTCGTCGTAGAGCCGCTGATCGGCTGGGCCCGCTCGTCAATCAGGAAGACCCGGTCGGCGTCGCCGTCGAAGGCGAGGCCGACGTCGGCCCCGGTCTCGAGCACGCGACGCTGCAGGTCGACGATGTTCGCGGGGTTGAGCGGGTCGGCCGGGTGGTTGGGGAAGGTTCCGTCGAGCTCGGCGTACATGATCTCGACCTCGAAGGGCAGGCCGGCGAAGACCTTGGGGGCGATGAACCCGCCCATTCCGTTGGCCGCGTCGCAGAGGATCTTGAGAGGGCGCAGCGCCGTCACGTCGACGAAGGAGTGCACGTGGGCCACCCACTCGTTCATCAGGTCGAGCTGGCGCTGCGCGGCGAGCGGGCCCGTCGCCGGCGTGGCGTAGAACGCGTTGGTCAGCGCCTCGATCTCGACGAGTCCGGTCTCCACGCCGATGGGCTTCGCGCCGGCGAGGCAGAGCTTGATCCCGTTGTACTGCGCAGGGTTGTGCGAGGCGGTGAACATCGCACCGGGGCTGTCGAGGTGGCCGGCGGCGAAGTAGAGGAAGTCTGTCGAGGCGAGGCCGAGGTCGATGACCTCGACACCGACGGCCCGGGCCCCCTCGGCGAAGGCCTCGGCGAGCGTCGTGCCCGAGGGGCGCATGTCGCGCGCCACGACGATGCCGGGCGCACCGGCGTGGGTGGCGAAGGCCGATCCGACGGCGCGCGCCAGGCGCTCGTCAATCTGGTCGGGATACGTTCCACGGATGTCGTAAGCCTTGAAAATCTCGGTCGTATCCACGACCCACCACACTACTGGCGTTGCGCGCGGCGTCTCTTGAGCGCGAACCAGAGCGTCGCCAGGCCGGCGAAGGTCGCCACGTCGCTGATGACGTTGCCCGCCAGCAGTGCCGGCGTGCTGCCGTAGTACATCGTGACGTGGTGCGACGTGGGCACGACCACCATGAGGTTCGGGCTCACGCGGAAGGGCCCGGTCGCCCCGCTCGCCTTCCAGCGCGGGAAGTACGAGATCTTCACGAGCACCGGGACCCCCAGCGTGCTCACGTGAAAGGAGATGGCCTGGGTCCCGACGACAACCTCGCTCACCGAATCGCGCGCCAGCGGGGCGGTCGTGACCATATGGTGGATCGAGGTGACCCGCGGCCAGGACGACGGCCCGGTCGTCGCGGCGACGCTTCCCCAGAGCGTCGGGTTGAGCCACCAGTCCTCGTTCGCGTTCAACCAGCCCACGCGACTCGTGAGTCCCGCCACGACGTTGGGCAGGGCCTTCAACGGCACGACCATCGCGCTGTGCTGCACGAGGTACACGCGCCACGTGGCGCCCGGCTTCGGCCACGCCCTGGTCGAGGCGACGTAGGTCAGCTCGTGATCGGCGTTGGCCTGACTGGCGACCGATGGTGAGAATGCAATGAAGTACCTCACGCCCAGCTGCTGGAGGTGACGGACCCCGAGAGCGACGTCGAGCGGGCCGTAGCGCAGGTTCAGCTGGGGGTTGCTCGGCGCAACGCTCAGTTCGGCCTGGTCGAGGAAGTGGTACGGCGTCGTCGCCGACGACTCGAAGAACAGCCCCTCCATTGAGCCGACGCAGTTCTGCGTCCAGTAGGGCAACAGCATCAGCGCCATCGGGGTGCCGAAGCGGTTCTGGTCGGCGTTGTACTCCCACATGGCGCGACCGCAGCCGTGCTTCGCCGCAACCCGCTCCATTGTGTTCATGAGGTCGCGGTACTCGGGCCAGGCGGCCTTGGCCTGATAGCCCGAGTAGTTCCACTGGGCCCAGCTGGCGACCTGGTTGCCGGTCGTCTGCAGTCCGAGCGCCGAGGCCACCGACGGCATGAGTCCAGGTAGCGTCGTGAGTAGTCCGAGCAGGATCACGGCGACGGTGGCGCGCATGGTCCGCCCGGCAACGCGCCGCTGGAGCTCGTCGGACTCCTCGTCGCCAAGTCGCCTCGCGCGCTCCACCGACTCGTCGACGCCGCCCACGTCGGGAGCGAGGTCGTGCAGTTCCTCTTCGAACTCCTGCTCGAGGACCTCGTCGTACTCGTCGAGCGGCTCGACCAACCGCTGGCGCTCGAAGAGGAACGCCACGTCGCGGTGACGCTTCGCGCGCTCGACCCAGCGCGAGAGTCCGTAGCCGAAGAGCCACCCGACGATGAGGTGGATCGAGATGAACCAGAACGGGACGAGCCGCTCGTTCCAGATCACGCTCTGGGGGTCGAACACGTAGGTGCAGAGCGCCAGGACCGTCAGCGTGGCGAGGATCATGCCGAGGCGGTCGCGCACCGCGAAGGCGGCCACCATCGCCACGGCGCCGAGCACGATGACCCAGCGATCGCCGGCCGCTCCCCCGGATGAGTTGAACCAACCCAGCTGGGTGAAGATGGCGTGCATCGAACTGACGTTGTCATTGACGTACCCCATGGAGTTGGTGAGGTTCTGATTCGTGACGAACGTGAGGAGCCACCACGCCGAGAGGGTGACCGAGAGTAGTCCCGCGCCCAGTGCGAAGCGCAGTGGGCGCGCGTAGTCGCCGGCCACCACGACGTCCTTCGGGTCGCCGACGCCACGTCGCGCGAGGAGCTCGAAGAGGACCAGCACCCCGACGGCCCCGATGGCGAAGAGCCAGGGCAGGACGTGGCTCGCGAGGGTCACGCTGAGCGAGAGCGCGGCGAGCCAGTAGCCCCGACCGGTGCGCACCCCCCGGGCGAAGAGGCCGATGGTCACAAGGCTGAAGGCGAGCGAGAACGAGAACGCGTACTCGCCGGCCATCGACGAGAAGAGGTTCCCACCGTCGATCGTGTACGTGGCGTCAAAGAGGAATGGCAGCGTCGCCAGCGCCAGGGCCGCCGGCACGGGCCGGGGTGCCCGGAAGAGCCGGCCCATTGCGTAGGCCGTCAACGGCAGCAGGAGCGACCCGACGACCGTCGCGAGCTTGAAGGCGACCGCGAAGCCGATGAGGTAGCTGGCGAGGGTGGCGAGGAAGTCCGGCAGCACGAAGTAGTAGGTGTAGGCCGGCATGCCCGCGAACCACCCCGAGTACCACGGCGTCAGGTTGAAGAGGTTGCCCTGGGTGCGCAGGTAGGCCGGCAGCGCGAGGTGCGAACCGGTGTCGCCCCCGGTCAGCAGCGTCGAGGAGAAAACCAGGTTCGGGTGCAGCTCCCAGAGGGTGAGCGCCATAACGGCGACGACGGCGAGCGCCTCGACGAGACGGATCGGCGTCCAGAACCGTCGAAGGCGCTCGAGCATCAGTGGCCGGCCCGCTGGGCGATCAGCGTGATGATGGCGACGCCGTTAAACGAGATATGGGTCACGATGCTCGGGATCAGTCGGCCGGTGCGCGCGACGAGCACGGCGAGCACCACGCCGAACAGTGCGAGGCCGACGAACTGCAGCGGCTCGCCGTGGGCCAACGCGAAGAGGACCGCGCTAACGACGATGCCGAGCGCGACCCTGCGCCTCGAGTTCGGATGACGGCCGCCCTCGGCGATCGCCCGGTAGAGCACGCCGCGAAAGAACCACTCCTCCATGAAGGGCGCCACGAACATCGTCATCGCCACCAGCACCACGAACGTCAGTCCCCGGGCTCCGTTGAAGAGGTGATGGACGGGCTGGTCCAGCCCCTTGAAGTGGAAGGGCCGGTAGAGGAGGTCGACGCTCAATTGGCAGCCGAGCCCGAGCAAGACGTAACCAAAGTCGCCGTAGCGCGGCCTCCACTG
>JAYSQJ010000055.1:0-6384 GCA_043721635.1 Acidimicrobiales bacterium
ATCGACGGGAGCAGCACCGTGCCAGCCTACCGGCGAGGTCCACGGGACCGCAGGGGACGCCGGGCCCAACCGGTACGCTCGGCAGCATGATAACCACCCTGGTCGAACGGGACGTACTCGAGCGGGTGCTCGGCACCGCAATGGAGCGCGGCGGCGAGTTCGCCGAGGTCTTCGTCGAGGACCGCACGACCACGTCGGCCGTGCTCGACCAGCGACGCATCGAGGAGTTGAGCTCGGGCCGGGACCGCGGCGCCGGGATCCGGGTCGTCGTGGGCGACACCACGGGCTTCGCCCACACGGCGGACCTCTCCGAGCGCGGACTGCTCGCCGCGGCGAGGTCCGCGGCCTCGGTCGCGCGCGGTGGCGGCGGCGGCGTGCGCGAGATCGCGCTCGGCGTGCTCTCCGACCATCCGACGCGGGCTGTCCAGCAGCCCGGTGACGTCGACAAGGCGAAGAAGATCGAGCTCCTGCTGCACGCCGACGACGTCGCGCGCTCCGAGGGTTCCTCGATTACCCAGGTGCAGATCGGGCTGGGGGACTCGACACGCCGGTTCGTCGTGGCGAACTCCGAGGGCGTCTTCGCCGCCGACCACCAGGTCCGCACCCGCTTCAACATCTCGTGCGTGGCCTCGGGGGACACGGGCATGCAGACCGGCTACCGTCCGGTCGCGGGCACCCGGGGATTTGAGCTGCTGACGATGGAGGCGGTCGAGGAGGCCGCCCGCGGCGCCGCCCGCCAGGCCATCACCAAGCTCGACGCCCGTCCCGCGCCGTCGGGCGACCTGCCCGTCGTGCTCGCCGGGGGATCGGGGGGCATCTTGTTCCACGAGGCCTGCGGTCACGGGCTCGAGGCCGACGCCATCTTGAAGCAGGCCTCGGTCTACGCGGGCAAGGTCGGCCAGCAGGTCGCGAGCCCCCTCGTCACGCTGGTGGACGACGGCACCGTCGTGGGCGAGTGGGGCTACCTCGCGCTCGACGACGAGGGCCGTCCCGGGGCGCGCAACGTCCTGATCGAGAACGGGGTGCTGACGGACTACATGTGGGACTATCTGCGCGCGCGCAAGGAGGGCCGGAGCTCTTCGGGCAACGGCCGGCGCCAGAGCTACCAGCACCTGCCGATGGTGCGTATGACCAACACCTACCTGCTCGAGGGCGACGCCGACGCCGACGAGATCGTCGCCCAGACTCCGCGGGGCGTCTACGTCGCCCAGCTCGGCGGCGGCCAAGTGAACACGGCGACCGGCGACTTCGTCTTCGGGATGACGGCCGCGTTCATGATCGAGGACGGCAAGATCACCTCACCGCTGCGCGACTGCAACCTGATTGGCAACGGTCCCGAGGTCCTCCAGCGCGTCGACGCCGTCGCGACCGACTTCTCAATGACGCCAGGCACCTGTGGCAAGGACGGCCAGAGCGTGCCGGTGGGCACCGGTCAGGCGACGATGCGCCTCACCGGCGTCACCATCGGCGGGGCGTCGTGAGCGAGCTGCTGGCCCGCGCCGAGCGGATCCTCGAGTCGGCCCGGGGCGACGAGCAGCTCGAGGTCTACGTCTCGACCGGCGTCGACACCGAAGTGCAGTCCTACCAGGGCCAAATCGAGCAGTTGGCGACCGCCACGTCCTCGGGCATCGGCATCCGGGTCCTGCGCGACGGCGTGGCGGGCGCGCAAGTGGGCACCGCCTGGGCCGGCTCGCTCGACGACGAGGCGATCGAAGAGGCTCTACGCGAGGCCCGTGACAACGTCCGCTTCGCCACCGAGGACGAGTTCATCGCCTTCGCCCGGCCCGACGGGGTCCCCGCCGTCTCGCTCGAGCTGACCGACGACGCCGTCACGACGACGCCGCTCGACGAGAAGATCGCCATGGCGATCGAGCTCGAGCGGATGGTGCGCGCCGGCGATTCGCGGATTCGTCAGGTCGACTCGGCCAACTACTCGGACTACGTCGCCGAGGCGGCGATCGTGTCCTCGACGGGCATCCGAGCCTCGTACGCCAGGTCGGGCGCCTACGTTTCGGTCGAGGCCATCGCCAGTGACGGCTCGAACGACGAGACCGGCTGGGGGCTCTCGGCCGGGCGCGCCCCGGGCGACCTCGACATCACGAAGGCGGCGAACGACGCGATACTGCGCGCCACCCGGATGCTCGGGTCGGTCAAGCCGGCCTCCATGAAGTGCACGGCGGTCTTCGACCCCCGCAGCGCCGCGACGTTACTGGCGATCATCGGCGGGGCCTGCAGCGGCGAAGCGGTCGTGCGCGGCCGGTCGTTCTTCGCGAACCGGATCGGCGAGATGGTCGCCGCCTCGATGTTCACCCTGTTCGACGATCCGACCGACCCTCGCCACTTCTCGGCGAGCGCCTTCGACGGCGAGGGCCTGGCCTGTCGGCGAAACGTCATGATCGAGGGCGGTCAGTTGACGGCCTTCGTCTACGACACCGTCTCGGCCCGTCGCGCCGGCACGTCGTCGACCGGCAGCGCCGTGCGCGGGGGCATCGCCGGTTCACCCTCGGCGGGCTGTCGGGCCCTGCAACTGGTGCCCGGCGACATCGACCAGGCCGAGGTCTTGCGTCGCGTCGGAAACGGCGTGTACGTCGAGTCGCTGATGGGCGTGCACTCGGGTGTGAACCCGATCTCGGGCGACTTCTCGGTGGGGGTCACCGGCCTCATGATCCGCGACGGTCAGCTGGCCGAGCCGGTGCGCGAGATCACGGTCGCCTCCACGCTCCAGCGGATGCTCCTGGACATCGTCCACGTCGGCAACGACGTCGAGTGGCTGCCGGGCAGCGCCGCCGGCCAGACGATCGCGATCGAGGGGATCGCCCTCTCTGGTTCCTAGTCCGCAGACGCGGCGGGGGCCTTCACCGGTGTCGCGGCGGGGGCCGGGGTCGAGGCCGGGGTCGTCGTTGACGAGGACTCCGCGGCGGGCGACGTCGAGGCGACCGACGTCGCGGTCTTGGTCGACCCGCGGCTGTCGTTCTTGTAGAAACCACTGCCCTTGAAGACGATGCCGACCGCCGAGAAGACCTTGCGTAGCTCGCCACCACAGAGTTCGCAGGTCGTCAGCGACGGGTCGGCGAACTTCTGGACGGCCTCGACGCGCTCGTGGCACCCGAGGCACTCGTATTCGTAGGTTGGCATGAAGTAACTCCCGTACTGCCTGGTGACTTGGGCAGTTTACCCGGCCCCGCCGTGGGGCCGTCCGGTGCGTCGGTAGCATTGCGTGGTGGACGACTTCCACCAACTACGTCGCGCGTCGGGTGGGGGAGCCTTCCCCCGCGACCTCGGACCATCGGAGATCTCGGCCCGGCGCGCGCTGGCGAGGTGCCGGATCAACATGCTCGCCGCGACGACGGCCGCGGTCGCGGCCAACTCCCTGCACAAGGGCGACGTGCTCGCGACCGCGCGGGTCGCCGGGATCCAGGCGGCCAAGCAGGCCTCGAACCTCCTGCCGATGTCCCATCCAGTCCTCGTGGGCAACGTCCACGTGAACTTCTCGATCGCCGACACCTTCATTGATGTGGAGGCGAGCGTGGACGCCGTGGACCGCACCGGGGTCGAGATGGAGGCCCTCGTGGCAGTGACGGTCGCCGCGCTCACGGTCTACGACATGTGCAAGTCGGTCGACCGCACCATGACGATCGAGGCGGTCGCGATCTGGGAGAAGTCGGGCGGGCGATCGGGGACCTGGCGCCGCGAGGAAGTGGCCGCCGACCGCGACGTCCCACCCGAGGGGTAGCGCCGCTCCGCGAGGATCGGCACGGCCGGTACTCTCAAGGGGTGAGCATGATGGGAATGAAGTGAGCACTCTCCGAGGCGCGGTCGAGCAGAGTCGCGAGCGGCTCATTGCGTTGGTGCTGCTGTTGGAGCGCGCTTGGCAGTACGGAGCGCTGACCCAGGACCAGATTGTGCGCGATCTGAAGATCGACGAGTACCCGGTCTCGGCGAAGGGACCGCGCAAGGTCCTCGCCTACGAGGGCAACGAGGGGGCCGTGCGCCAGAAGTTCGAACGCGACAAGGTCCGCATCCGCGAGCTGGGCTTCGAGATCGAGACCGAGACGCGCGATGACGGCGCCGTCGGCTACAAGGTCGACCCGTCGAGCGGTTACGCACCGCTGATCTACTTCACGCCGGCCCAAGAGAGGGTCGTCAAGCTGGCGCTGCGGCTCTGCGGGTTCGGCGCGTCGGGCGCCTTCAGTGTGTTCAACGAAGTCCCGGCGAGCGACGGGGGCCTCGAGTCCTCGATGTACTACACGCCAGTCGTGCGAGCGCTCCACCTTCATCGGGCGCTGACCTTCGACTACCAGTCCGGGGCCAACAAGCCCCGCATGGTCGAACCACTGCTGATCCGGGTCTTGGGCGGGGCCGCGTACCTCGTGGCGCGGGTCATGGGATCGGGTGAGATCAAGGGCTACCGGTTCGGTCGGATGACCTCAATGCCGGTGGTGTTGCCCGACACCTTTGCGCCCGACGACGCGACGCTCGAGCTGGCGAGGGTCTGGCGGGCCGAGTTCACCAAGTCGCCCTCGCCGATCGACGTCGTCGTCACCACCAACGAGAACTACGCCGACCTGCTCGTGCGCCAGTTCCCCGGCGCGCTCGCGGCCCACAAGAAGGACGGCAAGGTCGAGGTGGGCCTCAGCCTCGATAGCCCCCGGGTGGCCCTGCGCTTCGTGCTCGACGCGGCCGATCGCATCCGCCTGGAGTCGCCCAAATCGTTGAAGGTCGAGCTGGCCGACTGGCTCAAGCAGGTCAACCGCGGCAAGACGCCCCCCCTCGAGACGCTCAGGTTTGCCGGTCCGGCGACCAACGACGTGCTGGGCCAGACCCTGCAACTCCTGCACGCGGTATACGTCGCCGAGGACGGGCTGCGCATCAGCGAGCTCGCGACCAGGTTCTCGTTGGACCCGGCCCACGTCCGATTGATCATGGACCGGCTGGTGTCGCTCGAGCCGATGGTGGGCTCGACCGACGGCACCGGGGCCTTCCCGGCCCACGTCATCAAGGACTGCGACGACTGGGACGACGAGGCGAACGACGATTCGTCGTACCGGGCCGACTTCAGCGACCTGCCCGAGGGGGCCGACGAACCCTCCCCGTACATGTGGCGCGACCTGTTCGAGTTGAACATCGCCCTGCGCGAGGCCTCGCGGGTTTACCAGGACGAGGCCATCTTCTCGGCGATCGAGAGGATCGAGGAGGCGACGAGCTCGTTCGTCCAGGTCGAGATGACGACGAACGAGACCCTGCTGGCCGACGTGAAGCAGGCCGTCGACGACCACCGGCAGATCAAGGTCCTCTACACGTCGGGCGTCGCCGAGGCACCCGGCGTGCGATCCATCGAGCCCCGTGAGATCAAGGTGCTGAACGGCCACACCTACGTGCGCGCCTACTGCACGACGCGCGTCGCGTGGCGCACGTTCCGGGTGGACCGGATCAACGCGGTTCTCGCGACGTCGTCCGCCACCGAGGAACGCCCCGCGGACCCCGTCGCCAACTGGCTGACCCAGGTCGGCGAGGAGGGCGACGAGGTGGTCGTCGTGCTCGAGGCGTATCTGCGCTGGCTGTTCGAGCCACTGCCGAACGCGCAGTGGCGTGCCCTCGACGACGGCCGCCACGCGGTCAAGTTCCGCGTCGCTAGCGAACTCTTCCTCGACCACCTCATGTTGCGCGCGGGGCCGGGGGCCGTCGTGGCGACGCCGAAGTACGCCAAGGCCGGCCACGAGCTCGCGAAGAGGATCGCCGCGCAACTTTGACGACCGTTGGGCACCCTTGGGGGGTGTCCAGTGCTACGAATGTTCGTCCGACGCTCGAACGACGTGCGCTACTTCACCGACGACGCGGCGCGCGAGATCGAGGGATTGCGCGGTGGCGGACCGGGCTGGTGGCTGCGCGGCGGGGGCGACCCGCGTGACCCGCGCGACGTCGCCGACGTCCTCGTGACCACCGATCGGTCGGCCGTGCACGGCTACGACCTCGTCGTCGCGGCCCCGCGGCCGATTTCGATCCTGCTGGCGATCGACGCCGAGCACGGCGCGGGCGTCGTCGCGGCCCATCGTCAGTCGGTCGCGGCGGCTGTTGACTACCTCGAGGAGCACTCGATCGTCGTGCGCGACCGCCGCAACGGCGCCGACCGCGACGAGAGCGGGCGCTGGCGGGCGGTCGTCAGTTTTACCCACGGGATCAACCGCCACGGAGAGCCGCACCTGCACGACCACGTGCTGGTCGGCGCCCGGCCCGACGGCGCGCGCGTGGTGCTCGACAGTCGCGCGCTCTTCGCCCATTCGTCGGCCGCGGACGCCGTCTACCGCGCGTCGCTTCGTCACGAACTGAGTGAACGCACGCCGTGGTCGGTGTGGCGTTCGTTCGAGGGCGTCGAGCACGTGGTCG
>JAYSQJ010000056.1:0-4662 GCA_043721635.1 Acidimicrobiales bacterium
GTCGAGAAGAGCCAGGTGCGGATGATCTCGTGGGCCTGGGGGCGCAGGTCCATTGGAAAGACGCGATCGAACAGCTCGGTGCCCCAGTGTCCGGCGATCTGGGGCGTCAGCGAGCTCGTCGCCCAGGTGTCCATCACGTCGGGGTCGCCCACGAAGCCGTCGGGACGGTTGCGCTGGGCCTCGGAAAAGCCGCGCGGCACGTCGCTCGAGGGGTCGACGGGCAGGTCGGCGACCTCGGGCAGCATCGGGTGGTCGAAGTCCGGCTCGCCGGCGCCGTCGGTCGGGTACCACGCGGGGAACGGGACGCCGAAGAAGCGCTGCCGCGAGATGTTCCAGTCCTGGTTAAGGCCCTCGACCCAGCTGCGGTAGCGGTGGCGCATGAAGTCGGGGTGCCAGGCCAGCTGGTCGCCGCGCGCCAGAAGCTCGCTGCGGTGCTCGAGGGTCTTGACGAACCACTGGCGCGAGGTGACGATCTCGAGCGGCCGTTCGCCCTTCTCGTAGAACTTGACCGCGTGGGTGATCGCGCGCAGGTCGCCGATCAGGGCGCCGGTCTCGCGCAGTGCGTCGACGACCGCGGCGCGAGCCTGATTGACGGTGCGGCCCTCGACCGCGCGGTCGTAGAAGTCGTGGGCGAGCGCCGCGTTGCGCACCGGCCAGTCGTCGTCGCCGAAGCGCGCCGGGAGGAAGCGCCCGTCGCGCCCGATCAGGGCGCGGGTCGGCAGCGCGAGCTCGCGCCACCAGGTCACGTCGGTCGTGTCGCCGAAGGTGCAGACCATCGCGATGCCGGTGCCCTTCTCGGGGTCGGCCAGTTCGTGGGCGAGGATCGGCACCTCGGCGCCAAAGAGGGGCGTGACGACCATCGTGCCAAAGAGGGACTGGAACCGCTCGTCATCGGGGTGCGCGACCAGCGCCACGCAGCTCGGGATCATCTCGGGACGGGTCGTCTCGATTTCGACTGCGCCCGTGTGCTCGGCCCGTTCGAAGGCCACCCGGTGGTAGTTGCCCGGTCGTTCGCGGTCCTCGAGCTCGGCCTGGGAGACGGCCGTGCGAAAGTCGACGTCCCAGAGCGTCGGCGCCTCGGTGGAGTAGACCTCGTCGCGCGCGTGCATCTCGAGGAAGCCGCGCTGGGAGACGGCCTGGGCGTGGGCGGAGATGGTCGAGTACTCGAGACTCCAGTCGATGCTGATGCCGAGGTGGCGCCAGAGGTGCTTGAAGACCTCCTCGTCCGAGGCGGTGAGGAAGTGGCAGAGCTCGACGAAGTTCTTGCGCGAGATGGACACCTTCTGGGCACCGGGCCTGTCGGGTGGCTCGAAGGCGGCATCGTAGGGCAGCGACGGGTCACAGCGCACCCCGTAGTAGTTCTCGACGCGCCGCTCGGTCGGCAGGCCGTTGTCGTCCCAGCCCATTGGGTAGAACACGTCGCGCCCGCGCATCCGCCAGAACCGCGCGACCACGTCGGGGTGGGTGTAGCTAAAGACGTGGCCGATGTGCAGCGACCCCGACACCGTCGGCGGGGGGGTGTCGATTGAGTAGATGGTCTCGCGCGTGGCGCCGCGATTGAAGCGGTAGGTGGCGGCCTCGTCCCAGCGCGCGAGCCAGGTCGCCTCGAGCCCGTCGACGGTGGGCTTGTCGGGCACTTCGCCGAGCGTGGGGGTGAGGGCGTCTTTCATGGTTGGCGTAGTTTAGAACAGTGATTCGCCTCTTCGACTCCGTTCACGGCGAGGTCCGCGACCTCGACCTGCGCGACCCCGGCCGGGTCGCCATGTACGTCTGCGGTCCGACGGTCGACAACCTGCCCCACCTCGGTCACGGCCGCTTCACGCTCGTCTGGGACGTCGCGCGGCGCTGGTTCACCTTCCAGGGGCTCGAGGTGCGCTTCGTCTCCAACATCACCGACATCGACGACAAGATCATCGCCCGGGCGCAACAGGAGGGCCGCACCACCCCCGAGGTGGTCGTTGAGTACGAGGGCCGCTGGTGGGACGCGATGTCGGCGATCGGGGTTGCCGCGCCCGACGATTCGCCCCACGCGACCGCCTTCGTCGCCGAGATGATCGAGCTGATCTCGTCGTTCCTCGCGAGCGACGTCGCCTACCCGACGAGCGACGGCGTCTACTTCGACGTCTCACGCGTCGCCGACTACGGCCTGCTCGCCGGCCAGCCGCTCGAGAGCCTGCGCGCCGGCGCGCGCGTCGAGGCCCACGACGAGAAGCGCTCGCCCCTCGACTTCGTGCTCTGGAAGAACGCCAAGCCGGGCGAACCGAGCTGGGCGGCGCCCTTCGGCGACGGTCGACCCGGTTGGCACACCGAGTGCGTCGTGATGTCGCTCGGGCTGCTCGGTGAGGGCTTCGACCTGCACTGCGGCGGCTTCGACCTGAAGTTCCCCCACCACGAGAACGAGCGGGCCCAGGCGGTGGCGGCCGGTAGAGAGTTCGCGCGGCACTGGGCGCACAACGGCTGGGTGATGGTCGGCGGCGAGAAGATGAGCAAGTCGCTCGGCAACTTCACCTCGCTCACCGATTTGCTCGCGCGCACCGACCCTCGGGCCTACCGCCTGCTGGTGCTGCGCTCGCACTACCGCTCGCCGATCGAGGTGACGCCCTCGACGATCGCCGACGCCGAGCGCGCGCTGGCGCGACTCGACCGTTTCGCGCGGCGTTTCGCGTTGCCCGTGCTGGCCGGCGACCGGCTCGAGGTCGCCGCGCACCACCCGTGGCCCGGCGAGGCTCTCGATCTCTACGCGAGGGTCGCGTCGAACATGGACGACGACCTGGACACGCCCCTCGCGCTCGCGCAGCTCTTCGAGGCGCTCGCGACGGCGAACTCCGCCGCGGACCGCGGCGACGACGGGACGGCCCGCGAACTCGCCGCGGCCGTCAACGTGCTCTTCGCGGCGATGGGACTGGCGCTGTGCGCTCGCGACGACGAGGCCGATTCCAAGAGCGCCGAACTGGTCGCGCGGCGTGACGCCGCGAGGGCGGCTCGGGACTGGGCCGAGGCCGACCGACTCCGTGACGAACTCGTGACGCTCGGCTGGGTGGTCGAGGATTCGGCCTCGGGAACGCTCATTCGCAGGCCCTAGGAGTACTGGGCGGCAGACCGACGACGAACTAGCATGCTCAGTTGAGGTCGCCGTGGTGGTTCCCTCCGGGACCGGCGAGCACCGGTGCCCAAGAAACAAGGAGGCCCACCGTGGCTGTAGGAACCGTCAAGTGGTTCAATGACGAGAAGGGTTGGGGTTTCATCGCGGTCGAAGGCCAGCCGGACGTCTTTGTGCACTACTCGGAGATTCAAGGTGAGGGTCGCAAGACCCTCGTTGAAGGCCAGACCGTCGAGTTCGACATCGAGCCGGGCGATCGAGGTCCTCTCGCCAAGCGCGTCGTCTTGAACTAACCAGTCCATCGAGCACTGAGCGACCGTCGCCCTGGGGCGGCGGTCGTTTTTCGTCTCCCCCCGACTGCCCCTAAAGTTGGTCTTGGTTACCCGAGGGTAGCGAACGGAAACTATCGCAAGGACGCCAATGGCTGATTTCACGATGGAGTTGAACGAGGACCAAAAGACCCTCCAGGAGTGGGTGCACGGATTCGCCCAGGACGTGATGCGCCCCGCGGCGCACGAGTGGGACGAGCGCGAGGAGACGCCCTGGCCGATCATCCAAGAGGCCGCCAAGATCGGCCTCTACAGCCTGGACTTCTTCGCCAACGCCATGACCGACAAGTCCGGGCTGTCGATCATGCTCGCGCTCGAGGAGCTGGCGTGGGGCGACGCCGGGATCTGCATGGCCCTGATGGGCACGACCCTCGGGGTGGCCGCGATCATGGCCAACGGGACGCCGGCCCAGCAGATGGAGTGGATCCCGCAGTGCTTCGGCACGCCCGACGACATCAAGATCGCGGCCTTCGCGGTCTCCGAGCCCGACGCCGGTAGCGACGTGTCGTCGCTGCGCACGCGCGCCGTCTACGACGAGGCGACCGACGAGTGGGTGCTCAACGGCACCAAGACCTGGATCACCAACGGGGGTATCGCCAACGTCCACGTCATCGTCGCCTCGGTCGACCCGTCGCTCGGCAGCCGCGGTCAAGCCTCCCTCGTCGTGCCCGAGGGTACTAAGGGTCTGCGCATGGGCCAGAAGTTCCAGAAGATGGGCATCCGCGCGAGCCACACCGCCGAGGTCATCTTGGAGGACTGCCGGGTCCCCGGCGCCTGCCTGCTCGGCGGCAAGGACCAGCTCGACGAGAAGCTCGCCCGGGTGCGCGAGGGCAAGAAGTCCTCGAGTCAGGCGGCGATGGCGACCTTCGAGGCCTCGCGGCCAGCCGTCGGCGCCCAGGCGCTCGGCATCGCGCGCGCCGCCTTCGAGTACTCGCTGGCCTACGCCATCGAGCGCAAGCAGTTCGGCCGGGCGATTATTGAGAACCAGGCGATCGCCTTCAGGCTCGCCGACATGAAGACCCACATCGACGCCGCGCGACTGCTGGTGTGGCGCGCGGCCTGGATGGCCGCCTCGCGCCAGCCGTTCCTCAGCGGCGAGGGGTCGATGTCCAAGCTCTTCGCGGGAGAGACCGCCGTCAAGGTGACCGAGGAGGCAATCCAGATCATGGGCGGCTACGGCTACATCCGCGAGCACCCGGTCGAGCGCTGGCACCGCGACTCGAAGATCTACAC
>JAYSQJ010000057.1:0-2405 GCA_043721635.1 Acidimicrobiales bacterium
CCGTAAGTCGTGTCGAGGCTGACTGCTCGCACTTCGCTCAATCGCCCTAGGAGTTGACGGTGCACCTTGGTCATGCTCGGGGCGATCTCGCCCGAACCGAGTAGTGCGAGGACGCCCAAGGTCACAGGTAGCAGCGTACCGGAAAAGGGTGGTGAGTCCGACGGCGCGCTCGCTAGGTTGGAGGCGTGAATACCGTCATTGTCCAGGTGAGAGACCGCGCTCGGGGCAACGTGCGCGCCCCGATGATGTTGTGGTCGCTGGTGATCGCCGTCGTACTGTTCATGCTCGAGGCACGTCTGGGGTCGCGTTGGAGCGTCGCGTGGGTCGGCGTCGGCGCGACGGCGATGTTCGGGGCGTATCTCGGATGGCACCGCCGCGTCGCGGCCGCCTTCGTGGCGCCGATGGTGAGCTGGTTCGTCGCGTGGTTCCCCTTGGTCGTGGCCTCGATGATCCACGACGGAATCTTGAAAGGGTTTGTCGTCGGGGTCTTCTGGGTCACTATTGGCTGGATCCTGATCGCCATGACGGAGTTCCTGGGGCTGATCATCGCGGCCACGCTGGTGCGCCTCGTGCGCAGTTCGGCCGGTCCTCGCGAGCGCGAGGTCGCCCTCTTCGGACCCGGTGGCGACGAGCGGTAGCGTCCTAGTCAGACCGCTCGGCCAGTTGGCGGCCGAACTGCTCAAGGTTCCTTCGCCACAGTGCCCGGAGCACCGGTTTGGCCACCTCCGCACCCAGGGAGCCGCCTAGCCACCACGGGAAGTGCAGAGTCTCGCTCCAGGTGAGCTGGGTCGCCAGTCCGGCGGGGGTGAGTGTGAATCGACCCTCGCCCGCCACGATCCCGTGGTGCGAGACGCCCATGCTCGTGTTCTCCACCCACTCGGTGATGGTCATCAGGTCGGCCGTATGGAGCGGGCCGACCTTGGTGTCGCAACGGAACCTCGTGCCGATCCCCTCGTGGCGCTCGGTGAGGAAGGTGATCGCCACGGCGTCGTGCATCCACTCGACGTGGCGCTCGATGTGGCGCAGCTCGGCCCACACGACGGTCGGAGCAGGGTCGTAGACGGCGCTCACGGTGATCGTGGTCACGGATTCACCGCCGTAGCCAATCGGCGCCACTCCTCGAAGGGTGGGACGTTGCCCGCTTCGCCCAGGACCTGGAGGCAGACGTGGTCGGCCCCGGCCGCACGGTGCTCTTCGATGCGCGCCAGCACGGCGCCCTCGTCGCCGTGCACGACCAGGGCCTCGCAGAGCCGCTCGGAGCCGCCGCGCACGAGGTCGTCGTCGGTGAAGCCGAGCCGTCGCCAGTTGTTGCGGTAGTTCTCGAGACCGGTGTAGATCTCGAGGTGCGCGTGGGCCCGCAGGAGGTACTCCTCGCGGCTCTGGCCGAGCACCACGGCCTGCTCGACGCCGACGAACTTGTCACCCACGATGGGCCGCGCCCGCGCGACGTACTCGGGGGTCACCAGGTAGGGCAGGACGCCGTCGGTGAGCGTAGCGCCAAGCCTGAGCATCTGAGGGCCGAGGGCGGCGATCACGCGGGCGTAGGGGTGTTGACCTTCGGGCGAGAGCATCGGCACCTGGTCCATCGCCTCGAGGTACTCGCGCATCGCGGCGAGGGGTGATTCGTAGTGGTGGCCGCGCAGTCGTTCGACGAGCGGCCGGTGACTGACGCCGAGTCCGAGGAGGAAGCGGTCGTCGAAGGCGGCGTTGAGCGTCCTGGTCGCGTTCGCGGCGGCGACGGCGTCACGGGCCCAGATGCTCGCGATGCTCGTGGCGACGACCATTCTCGACGTGGCGCCGAGCAGCAGACCCGCGCTCGTGAAGGCCTCGCGGCTCCAGGCCTCGGGGATCCACAGCGCGGCGTAGCCGAGCGACTCGAGCTCGGCGGCGAGCTCGATGCTTCGTCCCACCGGCACCGATTCGTGGGTGGTCGTCCACACGCCGACGGTACCGCGGAGTCGCTCCAACAACGGGGGCCAGGTCGCCATGCCCCTCAGCCTAGGTAGCGTGCGACACGTCCGGCTCCACAACCGGCAGACTGGTCGGATGGCCTATTTCGTGACGCTCGCCAGCGCCTTCCTCGTGCTCTCGGCGGCGACGGCGCTGCGTCCGGGGCGCCGGGGACTCTCGGCCGCGGTGGCCTACCCCGTCGGGTGGGCGGCCGGCGAGCTGCCGGCCCAGGGGATCGTGCTCGAGTGTGGGCTGCTGGGGTTGCTCACGTGGTGGGGCTGGCCGAGAACCCACTGGCTGAGCCTCCTGGTGCTGGTGCTGGCGGCGGTCGTCACGGCCGAGAACGTGGCCCTCGTCGGCATCGCCTTCTACTCGCGGCGCATCGTGCGCCGCGCAATGGCCACCGCGCCCCTACGGCCCCTCGAGATCTCGCGGCCGCGCGACGACGTCTTTGG
>JAYSQJ010000058.1:0-3768 GCA_043721635.1 Acidimicrobiales bacterium
CTACGACCCCGCGCCCGAGTCGGCCGCCATTGCGCGTCTGAAGCCCAGCTACGGGCTGTTCATCGACGGGAAGTTCACCGACGCGACCGGCCACGAGCAGTTCACGTCGGAGAACCCCGCCGACGAGTCGGCACTGGCGACCGTCGCCCAGGCCAGCGCCGTCGACGTCGACCGGGCCGTCGCCTCGGCCCGTCGGGCCTACCAGAAGGTGTGGTCCAAGACGACCGGCGCCGAGCGGGCCAAGTACCTCTACCGGATCGCGCGCATCATCCAAGAGAGGGCTCGCGAGCTGGCGGTCGTCGAGACCCTGGACAACGGCAAGCCGATCCGCGAGTCGCGCGACGTCGACGTCCCGCTCGCGGCGGCCCACTTCTTCTACTACGCCGGGTGGGCCGACAAGCTCGATCACGCCGGCTTCGGCGCCGATCCCCGGCCCCTCGGCGTCGCCGGTCAGATCATCCCCTGGAACTTCCCGCTGATGATGGCGGCCTGGAAGCTGGCCCCCGCGCTCGCGACCGGCAACACCTGCGTGCTGAAGCCGGCCGAGACGACGCCGCTCAGCGCGCTGGTGCTCGCCGAGATCCTCCAGCAGGCCGAGCTGCCCGACGGCGTGGTGAACATCGTGACCGGCGACGGTTCGACCGGCGCGGCGCTCGTCGAGCACCCCGACGTCGACAAGATCGCCTTCACCGGCTCCACGGAGGTCGGACGTCTGATCCAGCGCAGCGTCGCGGCGAGCGCGAAGCGACTCACGCTCGAGCTCGGGGGCAAGGGGGCCAACATCGTCTTTGACGACGCGCCGATCGACGAGATGATCGAGGGCATCATCGACGGCATCTTCTTCAACCAGGGTCACGTGTGCTGTGCCGGGTCCCGCCTGCTGGTCCAAGAGACGGTGGCCGACGAGGTGCTGCGCCGCCTGGTACGACGCGTCGAGCAGTTGCGCGTGGGCGACCCGATGGACAAGAACACCGACGTCGGAGCGATCAACTCCGCCGCCCAACTCGCGCGGATCGAGGAGCTCAGCGCGTATGGCGAGAGCGAGGGAGCGACGCGCTACACCAGCTCGTGCGTCCTGCCCGAGAAGGGCCACTGGTTCGCCCCCACCGTCTTTGCCAACGTCGCCCAGTCCCACCGCATCGCGCGCGACGAGATCTTCGGGCCGGTGCTGTCGGTGCTGACCTTCCGCACGCCCGAAGAGGCCGTCGCGAAGGCCAACAACACGAACTACGGGCTGGCCTGCGGGGTGTGGAGCGAGAAGGGGAGCCGCACGCTCTGGGTCGCGGAGCGATTGCGGGCCGGGGTCATCTGGGCCAATACCTACAACCGGTTCGACCCGACCAGCCCCTTCGGCGGCATGCGCGAGTCGGGCTTCGGTCGCGAGGGCGGTCGTCACGGACTCGAGGCGTACCTCAATGTCTGAGCGGCTCGACGTCCGAAAGACCTACAAGCTCCTCATCAACGGCGCCTTCGCGCGCTCGGAGTCGGGCCGCAGCTACGAGGTCACCACCGCGAAGGGCGCCTTCCTCGCCAACGTCGCCCGGGGGTCGAGGAAGGACCTGCGCGACGCGGTCGTCGCGGCGCGCGCCGCCCAGCCCAAGTGGTGGGGCGCCACGGCCTACCACCGCGGCCAGGTGCTCTACCGTCTGGCCGAGATGGCCGAGTCGCGCCGCGAGGAGCTGGCCGAGCACGTGTCCAAGTCCGAGGGGATCGCCGCGAAGGTGGCGGGAGCGACCGTGTCGCGCTCGATCGACCGGATCGTCTGGTACGCCGGTTGGACGGACAAGATCGCTCAGGTCCTAGGTGGCACGAATCCGGTGGCGGGACCGTTCTTCAACTTCTCGGTCCCGGTGCCGAGCGGCGTGGTCGCCGTCATTGTCCACCAGGACTCCTCGCTCGAGGCCTTCGTCGACGCCGTGGCGGCCCCGCTGTGCGTCGGCAACACCGTGGTCGCCGTCGCGAGCCAGCGTCGGCCGACGCCGGCGGTGCTGCTCGGCGAGATGACCGCCACGTCGGACTTCCCCGCGGGGGTCCTCAATATCGTCACGGGCGTCACCGACGAGCTGGCGCCGGTCCTCGCGGCGCACGAGGATGTCGACGGCATCGACCTCGGCGGCGTCGCGCCCGAGCAGGCGAGCGAGCTCGCCGGCGCGGCCGCCGGCTCGATCAAACGGGTACTACGTCCCGACGGACGCGACCTGGGGCCCTCGCTTCGACGACTGCGGGCCTTCGTCGAGACGTCCACGGTATGGCACACGATCGGACAGTGATGAAGAGCCCCTACAAGCTCGCTCGCCGGGCCGCCGACGAACTGCGCGAGGCGAGCGGCGTCGACCACTACGACGTCGCCATCGTGCTGGGATCGGGCTGGCGTGAGGGTGCGGTCGCGTTGGGCACGCCCACCAGCCAAATCGAGACGTCGTCGCTCTGCGGCTTCGTCGCACCGACCGTCGCCGGCCACCGCGGACAGATCCTGTCGCTCGAGGTGGCCGACCTCCGCGTGGCGCTAGTCGCCGGTCGGGTGCACCTCTACGAGGGCAACACCGCCGACCAGGTCGTCCATCCGGTGCGCACCGTCATCGCCGCCGGGGCCACCAAGATCGTGCTCACCAACGCGGCCGGCGGCATCGACCCCGAGTGGAAACCCGGTCGCGTGGTCGTGATTCGCGATCACCTCAACCTGACCGCGACCTCGCCATTGGAGGGTGCCGCGCCGCCCAAGGGCTACGGTGCGCGCTTCGTCGACCTCACCGACCTCTACAGCGCTCGGCTGCGCGCGGCCGTGCACCGAGCGGTGCCCGACCTGAGCGAGGGCGTCTACGCCGGCTTCCGCGGGCCCCACTACGAGACCCCCGCCGAGATCGTCATGGCCCGCACGATGGGCGCGAGCCTCGCCGGCATGTCGACGGTGCTCGAGGCGATTGCCGCGCGTCACCTGGGCGCCGAGGTGCTGGGTCTCAGCCTCGTCTCGAACCACGCGGCCGGCGTGTCGACGAGGCCTCTGGACCACCGCGAGGTCCTCGAGGCCGGAAAGTCGGCGGCGGCCTCGCTCGGCGCGCTATTGGCCCGCATCATTCCGGTCCTGTGAACCCGGCGCTGGCGCAACAGGTGTCGGGGTGGATCGCCCACGACCCCGACGACGACGACCGCGCCGAGCTGCGGGCGCTGCTCGACGCCGGTGACGAGGCGCAACTCGAACGGCGCTTCGGCGTGCCGCTGACCTTCGGCACGGCCGGTCTGCGCGGTCCGGTGATGGCCGGACCGGCCGGGATGAATCGTCTCACGGTGCGCCGCGCGACCCAGGGGGTCGTCGCGTGGCTCGCCGAGATCGGCGCCGATATCACCCGGGGCGTCGTCGTCGGACGCGACGCGCGACGGGGCTCGGAGACCTTCAACGACGAGGTCGTCACCGTTTTGTTGGGTGCGGGCGTCGTGGTCTTCGAGATGCCCGGGCCGCTGCCCACCCCGCTCGTGGCGTACTGCGTAAAGGCCCTCGGGGCGGCGGCGGGCATCATGGTCACCGCGAGCCACAACCCGCCCCTCGACAACGGCTACAAGCTCTACGCGAGCGACGGCGCCCAGATCATCCCCCCGAACGACGAGATCGTCGAGCGCTACGCCCGGTCGGCGCCCACCGCGACGCTGGCCGGGCGATCCAGTGCGCTCCACCACCGCGTCCCCGACGAAGTACTCGCCCAGTACCGGACGCACTTCGCCGAGCGATTCGGCGCGACCGACGCGCGGGAGCTTCGAATCGCCTACACGCCG
>JAYSQJ010000059.1:0-6168 GCA_043721635.1 Acidimicrobiales bacterium
GCCAACGCGAGCATCCTCGGTGTCGTGGGTGGTGACGTCGCGGGCTTCCCGAACGGTCGACGTGTCTACGACGACGTCGTCAGCATCGAACTGAAGGCAGTCGCCGGAGCTCTTTTGGGCGCTGTCGTGCCGACCTACACCGCGGACGCCGCGGCCGGACTGCTCTTCGACGTGGGTGGCCCGAGCGCCGAGCCAGTCAGCGTCGCGAGCTTGAGCGCCTTCGGTCTGACCTACCCCACGACGTTCCCGTACCTGCCCGACCCCTGGGACGGTCTCGACAACCCGGCGACGCAGCTCCAAGCGGTGGCCGGCTGATTCATGTCGAAACTCGTCGCCGCGCGCTCTCTGCCCCCGGACCATGGTCACCACCATGGTCCGGGGGCAGACCACACGCACGACGGGCCCGGTCACGCGGTAGCACCGACCGAGCCGAGCCGCGCCGTGGTCATTGCGGTCGACGAGGACCACGGCGCACTCGTGCTCTCGTCGAGCGCGGAGCGTGCGGGCCTCGAGGTTCAGATTCACCCCGTATCAAATTCGTCGAAGCGCACCCACGTGTGGGTCCTGCCGCGCGAGGGCCGAGAAGGAGTCGTGTACGCCGCCATTTTTCCCCGGTTGGCGACCGACGACTACTCGGTCCTCGCGATCGACGGATCGGTCGCGTTGGCGATCCCGGTTCTTGCGAACCGGGTCACCCACGCAGAGTGGGCATAGTTAGCCCCTGCCTACGAAGCCCCACGAATCGTTCTCTTATACCGTGACGGTTCGTGGGGCTCCGCTACGTGCTCGACGGGTGCGGGGTACTCACTGACTTTTGTATTACTTAATGTGGTCCACCAAATCTGTGGGTGACACCAACAAATTCGCTTTTTTGATACGTCTCGATCCCGAAGCGCAACACAATCTGAACCACCTCGAGGCGTCAGGTCCCACCCGCTCTGAAGCAATTCGACGAGGTTTGAAAGTCGCCGCTGATCAATTGCGTCGGCGCGAGTTGATCTTCGCGAAGGCGACAATGGTCGCGAGTGATCAACGGGACCGTCGTGAGATGTTGGAGATTGCTTCATTCATGGAGGCGCTACGTGTTGAGGGGTGACGTTGTTCGCTTTCAGCTGAGTGAAGCAAGTGGTCACGAAGAGCGAGGACCCTTTTTTGGCGTCGTCGTTCAGTCAAATGTCCTCAGTCCTCTTTCGACGGTGATCCTTGCACCGACTTCCCCAAGCGCACTGGAGACACAATTTCGCCCGGAGATCACGGGTGAAAACGCGCGGACGAAGGTGCTTGTCAAACAGATGGCCGCGGTCGATGTTCGACGCCTCGATAGTGTGGCCGGTCACGTGAGCATCGAAGAGGAGTGGGCCATTGATGAGGCGATAGCGCTCGTCGTGGGGCTCAGTTGCGTTTGTTCGATTGCGCGTGGATAGCCCTGGAGAGTGGCGCGTCAACCTAGCCGTGCAAGCAATTGGTGACGGAATCGAAGTCCGACGTGGGTCAAGCGAATGAACAAAGGTGACGGTTCACTGTGATCGCTATACCTCAACGCCGCCTCTTCGTCGGCATGATGAGTTCGGGCAAATCGACCGTGGGTCACGCGATAGCCGTACGACTCGGATGGAGGTTCTTCGACTCCGACGCGCAGGTATTACCGACGACGGGGCGAACCGTGCCCGATTACGGAGACCGTGTCCTGGGCGACCGGTCGTCTGGTGGTTACGAGTCATTCTCTCATTGAGCGTGGCAGTTACCGTGTCGACGGCGCGGTAGTGCAGCATACGTTGACGGCCTACGGGTGCGAGGTCGTGGTGTTGGGTGGCACGGACGTGGGCGTCGTGGGCACGGTGGAGGGGATCGTTGTGGGCACGGCCGTCGTCGACGTGGTCGTGGTGCTGGTCGTGGTGCTGGTCGTGGTCGTCGACTGCCAGCGGTTGTACGAGATCAGGTCAGCGTGGTAGGTCGCGAGGGCGCTGAGGTACGTCGCGA
This sequence comes from Acidimicrobiales bacterium, assembly GCA_043721635.1. Classification (GTDB taxonomy): domain Bacteria; phylum Actinomycetota; class Acidimicrobiia; order Acidimicrobiales; family RAAP-2; genus RAAP-2. Next base: position 1,981 of record JAYSQJ010000059.1, read on the forward strand.
CGGTCACTGGCCAATTCGACCACTCGGCCTCGAGGATCGTGAGCGCCGCCTGGGCCGCCGACGAGTGTGACGTGGTGGGCAGCGCGGCGGAGACCTGGCCGGTGAAGGCCCATCCGCACCCGGGTCCCGTCACGTCGGGGGCGGACACCAGAGCGGTGGCGGATAATTCGACCGTTGGGATTACTGGCGCCGTGGGAGCGGTGATGACGGTGCCGAGGGCTGGCACCGCGGCCGTCGGGGGTGGGGCGGTGACCAGTGAGAGATCGGGCGTGGTGAAGGTCGAAGGAGGGGTCAGGGTCTCGAGTCGGGTCGGTGCGACGTAGTCCGGCTGGGTCGGGTTGCGGGTGGCGAGCGCGGTGGAGGTCTGGGGGTCGGCACAGACCTGCGCCAACGAGGTGGCGAGCCCGTCGACCAAGTACGAGAGTGCGGTCTGGCCGACGGTGCGCGTCGTCGTGCCGTAGGGGGCGGACACCACGACCGTGACCAGGACGTCACTCTTCACGGCGACGAACTCCACGATCGGGGTGGCGCCCGGGATGCTCAGTGTCGCGATGAACTGCGGCGTGGGCGTTGTCGTGGTGGAGACCAGGTAGACGCCTGAGCAGTACGTCGCCTGGGACTGGCGCGCCTCGAAGACCCGTAGCCCGAGGCCTGGACCGACCACCGAGGCCGACACCGCAAGGGTGAGCGGCGCGACCGTGGTGACCGGTGTGGTGGATTTGTTCAGCAAGGTCAGGAGCGACGACCTCGTCAGCACCGGCGACAAACTTGGCGTCAGCGGTCGGGTGGCGGCGCACGTTTGACCGACGGGGTCGACCGGGAGTAGGCCGGCGTCGGGGGCGGACGCTGGCCAGGCGCGCTGAGCGAAGTTCGGCATCGTCGCGGCTTGACCGAGCAGTTCGGCCAACACCGCGGCGCCCGGCGTCGGGTCGGTGTTGGCGGTGACGACCGAAGGGTTGGCGAGGACTCTGGGAGCGGTGGCACTGAGGGGCTGAAGGAAGAAGCCCAGGGCGGCGAGGGCGGCGAGCATGGCGACGGGCAGCACGGAGAGATAAGTGACGGCACTGCGCCAGTGGTCAGAAACGAACCGTCTGGCTCTCTGCAGGAGCGCTCTCACGAGGTCCTCGGGGTTAACGCAACGGAGCTGTTGGGGTTGACGATGGTACCGGCGACCGGGATCGATTGGCCGACGACGACGGGCAGAACTCCGGCGAGGCGTAGACCCAGGGATTCGAGGCGGCTCTTCGCGAGCGGTCCCGACAGGCCGGTCAGTTCGGGGACCGTGACGGGTGAACTGCTGAGGACCTGGACCGGGTTGGTGACGGGGTTGCCGTTCAGCTCCTGGTTCATGACCGTGGCGAACATCGAGGCGGGCAGTGTTCCGCCGTAGACGGCCGAGACGCCATCGACGTTGTAGAGCGGGAAGGTCGGGCCCTTGGGATCACCCATCCACGAGGCGGTGACGAGCTTGGGGGTGTAGCCAACGAACCACGCGGAGCCGAAGCTTTGCGTGGTCCCGGTCTTGCCGGCGATGTGCTGGCCCGGGACGCTAGCGCCGGTGCCCGTGCCATACGCCACGACGTTGTAGAGCAGTTCGGTGACGCCGCTGGCGACGGCGGGTGGGATCGCCTGACGACACGTGGGATCGATCCTCGTCACCTTCCCGGTACGGTCGGTGATCGACGTGATCGCCATTGGGGTGCAGTACCGGCCGCTGTCGCCGAGTGTGGCGTACGCGCTGGCCATCTCGAGCGGGCTGAAGGAGCGAGCGCCGAGCGTGAGGCTTCCCTCGTTCGCCTGAGGGGCCAAGGGACCCGTGAGTGGCAGCGAGAGCAGCCCCATGCGGTGCGCGGTCCTGGCGATGTTCTTCACCCCGACCTTCTCCTCGAGTTGCACGAACGCGGTGTTCACCGAGTCCGCAGTCGCGGTAGCGAGCGAGATGTACGACGCCGACCACGGCTCGGCGTTGGAGTAGAACCCCTGCGCGGGGTTCGCCAGCACGCTCGAGCGGTAGGCGGAGCCGGCCGGCAGGACGAGGCTGGCGGTCAGTCCCTGGGACAGGGCGGTCGCGAGGGTGAAGGCCTTGAAGGCGGAGCCGACCGGTGACCCGGACGTGGCGTAGTTGACCTCCGTCTGGTTCTTCTTCACGTCGAGGCCCCACACCCGGTTCTGGGCCATGGCGACGACGGCCCCGGTGCCAGGAGTGATCGAGACGAGCGCCGCGCCCACCCGGTCCGCGGGCCCGACCTTCGAGGATGCGGCCGCCTGCGCGGCGCGCTGGTCAGCGACGTTGAGCGTGGTGCGGATGATGTAGCCACCGTTGTCGAGGGCGGTGACGCGCTGGGCGTCGGTGGCCCCCAGCTGGGGCAGGGTTCTCACTTGGTTCCAGGCCCACTCGCAGAAGTACGGGTCGGGTGACGAGCCACAGCCGTCGGCCGGGACTGGTGAGACCTTGAGGTCAAGGGGCAGCGCCCGGGTCAAGACGGCCCGGGTCCGGGTGATGGCGTGGTTCACGACCATTGCCGCGAGGACCTGGTTGCGTGCGTGGCGCGCCGTCGTGGGGTCGAGGATGGGGTCGTAGCCGCCGGGGTTGCGCACGAGTGCGACCAGCATGGCCGCCTGGTTGAGGTCGAGCGCGGCCGCGGGGATCGAGTAGTAGCGCAGGGCGGCCGCTTGGATGCCGTACGCGTCTTCGCCGAAGTAGACGGTATTGAGGTAGCCGTCGAGGATTTGGGCCTTCGTGAGTTCGGCCGTGAGTTGGCGAGCGTAGGCGATCTCGTGGAGTTTGCGCGAGATGGTCTCGGCCGGGGCCACGCCGGTGACGATCTCAGTGAGGTTCTTCACGTACTGCTGGGTGATGGTAGAACCGCCCTGGACGGCCTGTCCCATGAAGTTGTTGAATGCGGCACGCGCAATGCTCTTCGGATCGAAGCCGTCGTTGGTGTAGAACGTCCGGTCCTCAGAGCTGATCAGGGCCGCGGTGACGATCTTGGCGACCTCGTTCAGGTGTACGTCGATCCGGTTCTGGTAGTAGAAGGTGGCGATCGGCTGGCCCCCGGCGTCAAGCAGCACCGAGTGCTCGGGCAAGGTTGGAATGGCGAAGGGGGCCAGCCCCTGTGCGTAGACATCGAGCGTGGCGATCCCGGCGATGAACTCGCCGCCCGTCTGAGGGAGCGCCATCATCGAGGCCGCGACCAGCACCGCCGCGGCGACGCAGGCCAGCGCGAGTCGGGTCGAGGTTACGTGGAGGCGGTAGAACACGGCTCCGACGGTACCCGAAAGGACCTACTCGCCTTGGGGGCGGACGAGGGCTGACCTTCGCCGCGCGAAACCCGCGCAATCACCACCACGTCAGCTTTGCTCCGTGGCGATTGCCCCGACATCTTCACGTCACACTTCCCTCCGTGACCCCGTTCGCGGTCGCCGCGGCGGGCGACCGGGGAACCAGCCCCCACTTGTCCGGCGTGGCTCCGCTTCGCGGCTGGTCGCGGCTCCGCTAGGTCCTGGCTCTGACCTTACGACGTGAGCGTAGGCAGGCCCTGATGATGACACTCGAGAGTGGCGCACCCACCAAGGTTGGCATCCCCACGGTGGGCGAGTGGACGAGCAAGGTGTAGACCCCTAGGTCAGCGTTAACGCGAGCGCCAGGATCCAGGTGGAAAGGGCGAAGTCGCAGAGATCATCGCTGCGCAGGGCAGTCGACGCCCGGGGCCGGTACAGGGCGGGGGTGTCCAGGACGGCGGCCACGTCGCGCGTGATCGGGTCTCTCGGGATGAGCAGCAGCACTTCCACAACGCTGGACAGCACGCCGAGTAGCTCGGGCCCTCCAGGTCGTCAGCGGGTCCGCGAGAGCTTCCCAAGAACCATCGGGCCATCGAATCGGAGAGTACGTTGGACACCAGAAGGGCGGACTCGTGGAGCAGGGCGGCGCAGAGCAGCCGGAGCAGTCCATTGGCGACAGTGCAGGATCACCTATTCAAACTGTCTTCATAATCAGTACTTCATTGGTGCGTCTGTGCGCTGACCGGGACTTGAACTCGGCTGTTGATTAGGTGGAAGCTGAAGCTAGGTGGAAGCTGAAGCGTGTCGGGAGGTACGGGGATTCGAACCCCGGACCCCTTGCATGCCATGGGCCCGGGAACCGTTCAGCATCGTTCGCCCAAGTGCAGTTGGCCAGTGGTTTATTGG
>JAYSQJ010000060.1:0-8592 GCA_043721635.1 Acidimicrobiales bacterium
GCCCGAGCGGCGACGTCGGCGCGTGCGTCCCACTCCGGGGAACCTGGCGAAGCGTTCGGCCGGCAGCGCTTGCACGCGCGAAAACCGGCGCGCTGCGCCGCGGCCGCTGACGGGTAGAAACGGACGTTGCGACGCAGCGGCGTCTGCGCCGGACAGCTGGGCCGGCAGTAGATGTGCGTCGAGGTGACGGCCGTGAAGAACCACCCGTCGAAACGGGGATCGCGGGACTGCACCGCCCGATAACAACTCTCGAAATCCTCGACCATCGCACGAATCTACCGGCAAATTCGGTGATGTTCTAGCGGGATTACGACACGTCCCTGTCGCACCGCTAGGGTCCAGATTGTGGTGGCGTTTTCCCGCTACTCAGGACGGATGTCCGCCGACCACGTTCGCACGATGATCGGAGGCGGCGGCTTGGCGCCTTCTCGGGCGTATCCCGACGGATCCGCGGTGGCTGGATGAGTTGGCGCGCGGTGAACACGTGGCCCATCCGCGGTGTCGGGGATTAGACAGTTGGCATGGACCTTGAGGAGTTGTCCGACTTCGTTGGCGCACTGCCCGGTGCGGTCGAGGAGCAACCCTTCGGTCCGAATGTCGACGTCTTCATGGTGGGCGCGAAGATCTTCGCGATCCTCTCGCCCGAGGAGATGCCCGGTGCTATTTCGCTGAAGTGCGATCCCGTCGAGGCCGAGGAGCTGAGGGACCGGTTCCCGGCAGTGATTCCGGGCTACCACCTAACTAAGCGACACTGGAACACGGTGGTCCTCGACGGGAGCATCCCGGACGAACTGGTGCGCGCAATGGTGGCGCATTCGTACGAGCGCGTGGTCGCCGGGTTGCCCCGGTCAGTGCGCGAGCAGATCACGCCCCACCACTAGAGGGTGAAAAGATCGAGCATCGGCCAGGGCGCGTGGCAACGTCTCACTTGGTAGTCATGAATCGTGGCCGTCGAAGGGCCGGACCGGTCTGCTCGGGTCGATGCTCAATGACCGCGGTTCCTGATCTCCTCCAAGCGCAAGTGGACCATGCGAACGACCAGGTCGTCCGGGAGTCGAGAGCCCGGAGTGAAATGCAGTGCGCTCTTCGTGTGTTCGTACTTGCGCAACTCGCGTCGAAGGGCGGGTAGTACTGAGCCGCTGAACGGCAGGTAGCTCATGTGGTTCTTGAAGGCGGCGAAGCCAGCCACCACGGATCCGTCGACGCGGAATGCCGGTATTCGGTACGAGATGCACTGTTCGGCCGCGGGTATCACCGTGAGTATCAACGCACGAAGGTCTTCCAATGCCGCTCGCTGCGGCTCCGGCAGTTCTGCGAGGTACGAGTCGATCTCTTCGGCGCTCACGGACCTGAGTGTAAGACCAGGTTGCCCCCTGGGCGGGTTGCCCAATACGAAAGGAGTGTCGCTGCTCGCGCGAACACCACTCGCGACCACCGTCTTCCACGACAGCGGCCGGCCGAGTGTCAGGACTCAGGCCAGGGCCAAGGCCTCGCGTTCAGAGAGGAAGTCCCACCAGGCACCCCCCACGAGTCCGACGCCGCGCGTCACGGACTCCTCCGGTGGTGCCAGCGCGGCGAGACCCTCCAACGTCCACCTCGCATGATCGCCCTCCATCGCGCCATGAACGGTCCAGAAGTCGATGGCGGGCGAGTGGCCACCGTAGTGTCGAACAAGACCATCCCTCTTCGAGACGGCGATCTCGGCACCTTGTTCCTCGTAGGCGAGAAGTCCGGCCACCGCCACGGCGGCCCCTTCGTCGAGCGCCGTCTGATAGGCCAGGAGGAGCGCGTTCATCGCCGGTGAGATGCTGACGTCGTGGGCCTCGTAGGCCTGGGCGAACTGGTCGAAGAGACTCAGGTGGCTCGGATCGGCAGTCTCGTCGTTCAGGTTGGCGAGTACGGCGTCGCGAGCTGGACCATCCTCTAGGCGGCCAGACAGCGCAGTGAGGAACTCGGGGAGGTAGGCCTCGAAGAACCGGTACTGCTCCGCGTAGGCCGTGAGTTCGTCGCGTGACAGTGCTCCCTCCTCCCAGCGCACGTAAAAGGGGTGGGTCAGCAGCCGCCGACCTTCGAGCGAGCGGTGGACCAGGGCTTCAACGGAGTTTCGCATCGTCCTACGGTATCGGAGGAAGGCGGCGAAGGCAATGGTTTCTCCTAGCGTCAGGGCTCGAGGGGCGCCGCAGGGGCCTCGATGACGCAGAAGCGATTGCCGTCGGGGTCCGCGAGCACCACGAAGTCCGCGTCGGCTCCGTAGGAGTCCCACTCGACTCGGTGGGCTCCGAGCGAGATCAGGCGCGATATCTCGGTCTCTTGGTCGTCGGCGTAGAGATCGAGGTGAAGTCGAGGACGGTCCTGGCTTGGTGTCACGGATTTCATCAACGCGAGCTGACCACCCTCGCCGGACCGGGGAATGAGTATCGCCCAGGTGTCATCGGCCGGCTCGCGCCGCAGCGTGTAGTCCAGAGCGGCTTCCCAGAATCGGATGGAGGTGCGGAGGTCTCCAACGCCAAGGACGACTGACCCGATTCGTAGCATCGACAGAAACTATCAACGGCAGCTCCGTGGCACCCGTTCCTCTGCACGCACGGGGGCGACGCCCTCGCCCCGTCCGGCCGAATAGGCCGTGCCCGGGACCAGTTGGTTGGCCCGCCGGTCGGGATCGCACAGTTTTGTTGCCCGAGCGCGAGTGGCCGTCAGCGGGCGCGGCGGCATAAATCAACGTCACAACTGTCAAGGATGATTGGAGACCGCCCACGTCGACGCTACGAAGGGCCTCGCCGGACCTCAGCCATTGAAGTGATGGTGACCACCGCCCCGCTTACTCCTCTCCGTGCACGACGCGGCCGGCCGCGACGGTTACCGCCACGGAGGTCTCGCCGAGCGTTCGGCGCTCGACGCGGAAGATGTCGCGGTCGAGGACGACGAGGTCGGCCGGGGCACCGGGTAGGAGCGAGCCGAGTCCCACTTCGTCGTTGTTGACGAAGGCCACCCCCTTCGTGAAGGCGTCGACCGCCTCGAGGACCGTGATTGCCTCGGACTCCCGGAAGGGCCTCTCGCACTCGGGGGTGCCGGCGCGCCCGTAGCACTCCGACAGCGTGCGGTTCACCGCGACGTGGATCTCCTGAAGCGGATCAGGACTTGACACGGGCCAGTCGCTGCCGAAGGCGACGCGGGCGCCGCTTCGCAGCAAGGTCCCGATGCTGTACTGCCAGTCCGCGCGTTCGGGCCCGACCAGCGGCAGCGTCAACTCTTCCATCTGAGGGTCGCTGCAGGCCCACAGCGGTTGGAAGTTTGCGACCGCGCCGAGCGGCGCGAACCGGGGGAGGTCGCTCGGGGAGATGAACTGCAGGTGGGCGAGGTGGTGGCGGCCGCGGCCACGTCGCGAGACCGGGAGTGCCTCGAGCGCGTCGAGGGCGAGGGTCGTGGCGCGGTCGCCGATGGCGTGGAAGTGCACCTGGAATCCGTCGGCGTCGAGGGCCGCGACGGCGGCCTTGACGAGGTCCGGCTCCAGGAAGAGATTGCCGCGATGTCCCTTGTTCGCCGCCGGCAGGCCGAGGTAGGGCTTGCTCATCGCCGCCGTCGCCGTCTCGCAGACCCCGTCGAGCATCATCTTCACCGACGTGGCTCTGAATGGACCGGCGCTCGCCGCCTCACGCCGCGTCGCCAGCTCCGGTATCTGCTCGAGACCGCGGTTGCGATCCCACCACTGCGCTCCGACGACCCGCGCGCTCAGCCGACCGTCCAGGCCGGCCGAGCGATAGGCGTCGTAGGTGTCGACCACCCCGAGCTCGGGGGCATTGCCGACGCAAGCGTCCTGCCAGTGGGTGATGCCGAGCGAGTGCAGCGTGGTTTGGGCGATGGAGAGGGCGTTGGCGAGCTCGGTCGCCGGGGGTGACGGTACGATCCGGCCTACGAGGGCCATGGCCCCATCGTGGAGGGCGCCGGTCGCGCCCCCACCCTGGTCCCGCTCAATCCGACCGTCGAAGGGGTCCGCCGTTTCGGGGCCGATCCCGGCGCGCTCGATGGCGGCGCTGTTGACCCATGCGGTGTGGTGGTCTCGATTGGGAAGGAAGGCCGGACGGCCGCCGCAGATCTGGTCGAGGTCGACGGCGAGCGGTCCGTCGGGGAAGCCCTCCATCGACCAGCCGCCACCGAGCACCCACGCGTCCCCTGGGAGGCCGGCCGCGAAGGACTTGATCGTTGCCAGGCATTCGTCGCGGGTCCGCAGGCCGAGGAGGTTGCAGCGCAGGCTTTCGAGTCCGGCGTTGACGGCGTGCACGTGCGCGTCGCCGAATGAGGGGATCACCAGGCGACCCCTCAGGTTGATCACTCGGGTCCGTGGCGTGAGAAGGTCACGGATCTCGTCGTCGGTACCCAGCGCCGATATTCGGTCACCGCAGACGGCGATCGCCGACGTAACGCCAGCGCCGAATCCGGGTGCGTGGACCCGCCCACCGATGAAAGCGAGCGACGCCGGTTCAGTCATTGGGGCAACTCTTGCACGGAACCGCGTCACCGAGGACGAGAGTGGTCGTCACCTTGGCGGCCCCCGGTGCCCCCGACGCGTTTCAAGCACGCGCGGAACGCTCGAGGCGACGAGTCGGCGAAGGGCCCGGTGAACGAAACGCGACTGGATTGCGCGGCCCTCCTCTCGTTCCGCGAAGTGGACGGCAGCCCGCACGCCCGCGCCGCCGAGAGACCGAATCGGCTCGGGCGGAAGGTACCCGGGAGGGCCTTGCGCGAGTGCCCCCTCGGTGTCGTCGTCGCTCATTCCGATCGCCAATCGGCCGAGGATCCTCCCGATGAGCGCCGACGGGGCGACGCCGTTGCCGGAGTACCCGATTCCGTACAGCACGTCGCTGTCGGCGTCGAGCCGTCCTACGAAGGGGAGGTGCCCCGGGGCGCGGTCCACGGGACCGCCCCAACCATGGGTGAGGCGAACGTCGGCGAACTGGGGGAACCATCGGCGGAAGTCGGCGGCGACCTCGCCGAGCGTTACCGGGTCGTAGAAGTGCCTATCGCGTACGCGACCGAGCGGCCCCAAGGCTCCGCCACCCCGTCCGAAGACGATTCGTCCGTCGGAACTGACTTGGGCGTAGTGCACCATGAGTTGGGAGTCGCCCAAGAGCTCACCCGAAGCCCACTTCAGGTCCTTGAGCCGTTCGCCCATCGGTTCAGTGGCGACGATCTGGCTGCCGATCGGGATCACCGCGCGCCGCAGTTCGCGCAGCTCCGCGGCCCAGGCGCCCGTGGCGAGGACCACTCGCTCCGCGGTCACCGTTCCCGCTGGCGTGTGGACCACGGCTGGGCGACGACGGTCGAGGTTGATCATCGGCGTCGACTCGTAGATGCGAACGCCGAGCTCGTGCGCGACGCGTCGCATCCCGCGAACGAGCAGTGCGGGCTGGACGGCCGCCGCGTCCGTCTGGCGTACGCCAGCGATGAGCCGCGCCGACCCGGTCCGTTGTCGCAGGTCCTTGGGATCGACGGCTTCCAGACGGTGGGCGCGGCCGAGTCGCTCGCACGTGGCCATCGCCGACTCCCACGACCCGACCTGCCACGGGGAACTCGCCGTCCAGAGTGCGCCACGACGGCGGAAGTGGCAATCGATGTTGTGCTCTTGACTGAAGCTCTCGATCCGGTCGATTGCCCAACTCGATCGGGCCGCGAGGCGCAGGGCCTCGCTCTCGCCGAACTTGGCGATCAGACCGTCCAGCTCATCGTGCCATCCCGTCGCCCAGCCTCCGTTGCGTCCGCTGGCCCCGAATCCGCACTGCTCGCGCTCGATTAGGACGACCGTCGTGCCGGGCGACTGCTCTCGGATTTCAATGGCGGTCCACAGGCCGGTGTAGCCACCGCCTATGACGCAGACGTCCGCGCGCACCGGTCCGGTGAGCGGAGGCAAGGAGAGCTCCGGCTCGCCGGCCAGCGCCTCCGCGAGCCACCAGACGACACCCGGGGACTCCACCACAGCACGGTCCGTATGTCGTGCCGACCGACCCGTCGCGCGGGCGCGGGCGCTGGCGTCGTAGTTGGTCACCATCGGCGACTCTCCTTGCGCGAGGAGTCACTCACCGTCGGATGGCGCAACGGCGCTCAGCAGTCGCAGGCCGCGACGCATGCGAGCGCGTGACCCGCCGCCCATTGCCGCCAGCGCGGCGAGGAACAGAGCGCTCGTCGCGACGAACATGAAGACCGCGATCGCGAAGATGTCGGCGTGGAACTGGGAGTGCAACGAACCGAGGATGAAGACGGGTAGCGGCGTGGTTTGGGCGGTACTGACGAAGATCGACGTCACGAGGTCCTCGAGACTGAACGTGAACGACAGGAGGCCGCCGGCGAGTAGGGCCGGTGCGAGCAGCGGGATCGCGACCGTGCGCAGCATCGTTACCGATCGGGCTCCGAGGTCGTTCGACGCCTCGAAGATGGCGGGGTCGATTCCCAGGGCTCGCCCCCGTACGATGAGCGCGGTCAGAGCGCTTCCGAAGATCGAGTGGGCGAGCACCAGGCGAACGAAGCCGTTGGAGACCCCGAGGGTGACGAACCACAGCAGGTCGCCAGTCGCGCCGACGATCTCGGGGGTCGCGAGGACCACGACGAAGAGCAGTAGCAGGATCCGCGAGGTCCAGCCCTTGCCAATCGTGGCCATGCCGCCGGCGAGCCCGACGACGACGCTCAGCACGCCGGTCGCAGCCGCCACTTCGAGCGAGGTGCGAAGCGCCAAGATGAGGGTCGTGTCGTGGGGCGCCTGCGAGTACGCCGCCGTGCTGAAGCCACCCCATAGGAAGGCGTCGAAGCCGCCGTTGAAGGAGAAGATGACCACGACCACGAGTGGGAGGAAGAGGAAGATGATCACCACCCACGCGATAGTGCCGAGGGCGAACTTGCTCTTGGTGCCCTGTTTCATGACGCCGCGATCTCGCGGGCGAGCGTGCGCTGGCGAACGCGAGTGGTCATTGCTCTCAGGCCGACGGCCGCCGCGCCGGTCGCCACGACGATCCCTACGAGGATGAGAACGAGGATTATCGACATCGCCGCGCCGAGCGACCAGTTTTGGCCTTCGTTGAACTGCGCCGCGATGAGGCTACCCACCATCAACCCTCTCGCGCCGCCGAGCAGCGTCGGCGTGACGTAGTCACCCAGCATCGGCACGAAGACCAGGATCGTGCCAGCGATGACGCCCGGCATTGACATCGGGAACGTGACGGTTCGAAAGATCGTACCGGGCCGCGCGCCCAGGTCATCGGCCGCTTGGAGCAGGAACGGGTCGATTCGCTCAAGCACGACCGCCAGAGGAAGGATGAAGAGGGGTAGGTAGTTGTAGACGAGACCGATCATCACCGCCGAGCGCGTGTCCAGCACCGAGAGTGACGCCACGTTGAGACCAATGGCGTGCAGCGCCCCGTAGAGCATCCCGAGGGGACTGAGGAAGATGCGCCACCCCAGCATCCGCAGAAGGTAGTCAGTCCAGAACGGCAGGACTACCAGGAGCAGCATGATGGCCCGCGCCCGAGGCTTCACCTTCCGCGCGAGGTAGTAGGCCACCGGGTACGCGATCAGGCCGCACAGCGCGGTCGCGATCACGGTGTTCTCGAGGCTGATGATCAAGATGGGCCGCGCGGGGTTGGCAAGGGCCGTGTGGAAGTTTCCCAGGCCGGGATGGCTCAGGTTCACTAGGCCCTGTTGGCTGATGCCGGTCGTCTTGCCGAAGGCGTAGACGAGCATGATGAGGCCCGGCGCGATGAACCACATCGCGTACCAGAGGTAGGAGAACACAACGAAGCCACGAAGGCCCCGCGTGTTCACGCCCACTCACCCTTGCCAACTCCCATGCGCAACCAGTCCGAATCAGCCGGTGGCGGTCGCAGCCTTGAATTCGCTGTACAGCTGCGTACGCAGGTTGTTCGACGAGTTCACGACGTAGGAGGTGAGGCGCTTGCTTTCCTCGGCCGTGAGAAAGATGATGCCGGTCTCTGGCAGATTCTTCGGCAGGAACTGCTTGAAGCCGCTGACGGGCTGGCTGTAGCCCGTGAAGACCAGCTCGTTGGCAGCGACGACTGGGTCGATGATGTAGTCGATGAACGCATGAGCGTCGTTCAGGTTCTTGGCCCCCTTCGCGATCGCCCAGTTGTCGACCCAAATCTCGGACGCCGGCTCGGGAACGACCCACGCGAAGCGCTTCGGTTCGTGCACGATCGCCTGGCGAGCGTCTCCGTTCCACGCCTGGGATAGTACGTAGGAGCCGTGGACGAGACCACCCGTACCCCCGGGGTACGAGTCGAAGTTGCTGACGTGGGGCGCCAGGTTCTTGATGAGCCACTTGTTGGCGGCGCGCAATTGCGCTGGATGCGGAGTGTTCCAGGTGATGCCCGCGTTCCACAGCGCGATCCCCATTACGTCGTTGGGGTCGTCCAGTAATGAGACCTTGCCCGAAACCCCCGGTAACGCGGCTGCCTTGGCGAAGTCCGACCACGTCGTCATCTTCCTCTTGATGATCGTCTTGTCGTAGATGAATCCGGTCGTGCCGTAGTCCTTCGGGATCGTGTACTTGTTGCCCCGATCCCAGGGGAAGTTCAGCAACTTCGGATCGAG
>JAYSQJ010000061.1:0-5867 GCA_043721635.1 Acidimicrobiales bacterium
GTCGGCGTGGCCGGGTGTGTCGACGATGTTGAGCCGGACGCCGGCGTGGTCCACCGTGGTCTGCTTGGCAAGGATCGTGATGCCCTTCTCGCGTTCGAGGTCGCCCGAGTCCATGACCCGGTCGGTCAGGGCCTCGTGGTCGGTGAAGGAGCCGGTCTGGCGCAGCATCTTGTCGACCAGGGTGGTCTTTCCGTGGTCGACGTGGGCAATTATCGCGATATTTCGAAGGGAAGTACGTAGTGGCATGGCCCAACCACGCTAGTAGGCGTGGCCCATCGGCAGAACCTAGGCCGCGATCGGCGAGCCCCGGCGACGTTGCGCGACGGCGGTGCGCACCAGGTCACGGGCTCCGGCGCGCAGGTCGTCCATTGAGCCGTCGACGGCCAGGCAGACTCCGGCCTCGGGCCAGAGTCCAATGAAGCGAACGGGCGCGATGCCCGTCGGGTGGGCGAGCGTCTCGGTCGTTAGGTCGGCTCGAATCCCTGGTCCAGCGCTCTTTCCTGGGGCTCCGGAGCGGATCCGTACGATAACGCGCTCCCCGTCGCGCGCGATGATCAGGTCGCGTCGGGCGCGCAGCGTCATTCGAGCGGACGCGACGTCGTAGTAGGCGTCGCTCGGCGCCACGGTCCACGTTGATCCAATGTCGGCGGTGATCTCGCAGAGTTGCGTCGCCCAGTTGACGGCCTCGGCGGTGACGAGGCCGACCACCGGGCCCGGCGAAGCGGCGAGCCAGCTCGCCATCGAGCCGGTCCGGGCGTAGCCCGCGGCGGCGCGCAGGAGTTGATCGGTCACCTCGTCGCGCACGGCGTCGGTGATGGAGGTGGCGGGCGACGTCAGGCGGCGAAGCGCGCCATTGCCCAGGGCCCGGCGCGCACTGGACGGCGACCAGCGGAAACTGCCGGCGGGCCGTCCGGCCTGCTCGACGCTCCAGGCGTCGAGTCGGCGGTGGCCGGGGGTGGCCACCGCCCGGAAGCGAGCGCTCAGCGATCTGCGATGGTCGTCGGTGAGCGACGCGGGCCGCTCGGGTGCCTCTTCGACGAGTCGGTCGATCTGTCCGGGGACGAGACGCCGGTGCGCCAGGGTCGTCATGGCTGGCCCCACCGGTCGGCGACGCAGGCGAGGACCTCGCCGACGCTGCGCGTCAACATCTCGTGGTCGACGTCGCGGACCCACAGCTCGCCGGTCGCGGTCGAGAACGCCGACGTGCGCAGCGGCACCGCGGAGGTGCGCAGCGTCTGGACGAGCGCGTGGTAGCGCATCGCGCGTTCGACACCCTCGCCGAGCGGCGCCGTGGTGACGTCGAAGAGGACGACCTGGGCGACGTCGCGGTCGTCTACCCCAATCATCAGGTCGACGACGTCGCGCAGGAGAACGCTCCCACCGGCCAGAGACTGGTTGGCCCGTACGGAGCTTCGCGGCATCCACCGGCTGGGAATGGGACCGAGGGACCTCGTCAGGGTGACGCCGTGCGCCGCGACGTCGGTGGCCAGTCGCGCTCGCTCGTCGACGTCCATCGTGTCCACCAGGGCGATGGACTCGTCGTCGCCGGTCGCGCGCCACGCGCACAGCGCGTCGTCGAAGGCGTCCCCGACGGCCGTCCCGACGCTCCAGAGGCGCAGGACGTGGTTGACCAGCACGCCGCGCAGGCGACCGTGCGCCGACGACGTGAGGTTTGTCATCGTAGAGGCCCGACGCAGGGAGGCCGAGCGTACGACGATCGGTGACGTCGGACGCGCGGTCCCGAGCACTTCGTAGAGACCGTCCTCGAGCGACGCCCGCAGCCCGGCCGCGCTGGTGCGATCGACGGGCGGCCGGCTGGCCCGGTCGCCGCGCAACGCGTCGACCACGTTCATTGGAGAGTCGAGCAACGTGGTCATGGCGATACTCTTGCGCGGCCCTGTGACACGACCTAGCGTGACGGCGTGTTCATCGCCGTCTTCTCGTTCTTCGTCGCCGCCACTTTGGTGCTGATCGTGCTGACGATGCGCTGGGCGATCCGTCGCGACCGAGAGCGCCGCGCCGGTCCGTCGGGCCCGGAGAAGGGCTAGGGCTTCAGGCGAGCCTCGAGCTCGCGCAGGGCCCGGTCGAGGTCGGCGATCGCGCGCTCCACGACCGCCAGCCGGTCCTGCAGGGCCGCGTCGATCTTCTCGTCCATCTGATCCTCGACCCGTTGGTCCACGCGCCGGTCGACCTGGTCGCGCAGGCGCGAGTCGAGGGAGTCGACGATCGGCTGGGTGAACTGCTTCACCCGGCTCTTCAGGTCCTGGGACCAGTCATGGCCGGAGTCGGTGGTTTCGCTCATGGCGACAGGTTACGGCTACGCCGGCGGGCAGTACACGCCGGCGTTGAACTGCAGCGTGTTGAACTGTCCGGCCCAGGGGGGGTTCAGCAGCGTCGACTCCTGAGCCTTCAGGACCGACTTCGGAGTGCAGGTGGCCGAAAAGGCGATGAAGCCTCGAATGTTGCTGCCGCTGGCGCCGGCGACCGGGATCGGTCCTCCGTTGCCGAAGGCGACGGCCACGAAGACGGGCATCGCCGCGGTCGAGAGGCCGTAGTTGCGGTACTCGGACTGCGAGGCGTAGACGCCAGCGTTGAGTGACGCGTCGACCGACGTGATGCCGGCGGCCCAGCCCGTGAGCATGGACTTCCAGTAGGTGGCGTAGCGAGCGATCGTCGCACTGGACGAGCCTCCCGGAGCGTCGATGCCGGAGTGATTGTCGGGGTAGCCCTCGGGGTCGAAGATGACCCAGTCGGGCTTCAGGCCGACGCCGAGCCCGCGGTACTGGTCGATCTGGGTCGCCACCCACGCTCCCGCGGCGAAGCCGTGGTTGTAGAAGGTGGTGGTCGTCTGGGGCTCGGAGGCCATGGCGCCACTGGCGGTCCAGAAGGACAGCCAGGTGACGCGCTTGTGCGCGTTGTAGATGCTCCGGCCGATCAGGAAGTCGGGCGAGGCGGCGACGCTCTTGGTCGAGGTGAAGCCGACCCAGGGCGAACTCTGCGTGCCGAGGCCGCCGGTCTCGCTGATGATCGGCCAGCCGTCGCTGATCGCCTGGCCCCACTTGGCCCAGGGGATCGCGTAGACCCCCACGCCCTGGGGCGGCGGCGAGCTGACGCCGGCGGCGTAGAGCGTCAGCGCTGAGCCGACCTGCAGTCCGGCCACGACGCCACCCACCGTGCGCGCGGCGCTGCCGGCGGTGACCGAGACGTCGGTCGCGGCCCAGGTCGGCGTGCCGACGGTGTTGGTGATCGCGAAGAGGTCACCCCAGTTCGCGGCCTGACCGGCGATGGTCAGTCGCGTCGGCGTCACGCTCACGAGGATCGAGCCGCTCAGCGGCGGCGCGCCCGGCGCGGCCCCGGTCACGTTGAGCGCGCTCCACACCTGGGACGCGGCGGCGTGGCCGACCGTCGTCGACAGGGGCGAGGAGTAGAGCTCGACCGCGCCGTTGCTCGTCAGCGCCGCGACGTCGATCGCCGTCGCCGTGAAGCCCACGGCGACGGTCCCCGAGACCTTGGGGGTTTGCGTCAGCGTCGTGACGTCGAGCATCGACCACGAGTCGAGAGTCGCGCCGGTGTTCGTGTAGACCACGAGGTCGCCGCGGTTGGTGGTCGTCGCGAAAGTGGCGACGGCTCCTGGTAGGACGATCGGATCACTCGCGATGGCCGTCGTCGCCGGCACGGTCGTGGTCGGGACCGGTTTGGTCGTGGTGGTGACCGGTTTGGTCGTGGTGGTGCTGGTTGACGAGGTGGTCGCGGACGACGTTGTGGTCGTCACCGGCGGCTTGGTCGTCGTCGTGGTGGGCTTGATCGTCGTCGTGGTCGATGACGTCGTGCTCGTCGTGGTGGGGTTGGTGGAGGTGCTACTCGTGCCCGCGACGGTCCCGGGGTTGCCCGTGAGGAAGGGGACGGGGTGACCGGTCCCCCAACCCAGTGGCAGCACCTCGACGCCGTTGGCGGCGGTCCGGTAGGCAACGGTCGCGGCGAGGCCGTTCACGACGATGCTCGCGAGGCCGTTCGAGGCGACGACGCCGCTGAGGTCGCTGAGGTCGGTGGGCACGTACGCCCGCCAGGCCGAATTGCGCCGCAGGTTGTGCCAGAGCTGGTTGACGGGGTCGTTCAGGCTGAGCAGGATCACGTGAGCGTCGGAGTCCACGTAGAGCAGGTCGACGTTGCCCGACGGGTCGAAGAAGGGGATGGGGTCGGCCGCCGGTGCGGGGAGGTGTTGACCGCTCGAGAGGTTCGTCCAGTGGGGCGAGCTGGCGGTGGACTGCGTGAGAAGGGCGAGGTCACCGCGGTTCGTGCGGTAGGCGACCACCCCCTCGGTGGCGTTGCTCGCCGTGTGCGGCCCCCCGAGCATCGTCGTGTGGTTGATCAAGGATTCGAGGGAGAGGGCGTTCCATGGCAGCGGTCCCGTTCCGGAGTCGACGAACTGGTAGATCGGCAGGCCCACGGGGACTGACGGCGTGGCGCCACCGGACCAGGTGTTCGCGAGGCTGATGCTGGTCAGCACCACGATCGCGACGACCGCTGAGCGTTGAAGCTTCAATTCGTGTCCTTTAAATGGGATGAACCCGATTTGTGGACCTCCACCAGAATGAAGTCTAGGGGTGGGGTCTCGGGCTGCTCGGTCGCGTGATTCGTCTGCGACAGTTGTTACGTTCGCGTGACAATCGACTGAGGAGTCGACCAATCGCCCGCACCGACAGCGTTCAGCGCGCGCACTATCACGCGGTACCGGCGGCCCTTCACGAGAGTGGCGACCCGGACTTCCGTGGTGTCCCTCGCCAGGGAGGTCCATCGGGATCCTCCGTTGAGTGAGTACTGGTACGAGGTGATCGCGCTGCCCCCGTCGCTCGGTGGCCGCTTCACGTGGAGCACGAAGCCCGCGACGATCGCGGTCAGCTTCGCGACGCTCGGCCGGCCGGGCCGCGTCGGCGTGGCGGCCGACGCGAAGATGATGGTCGTCGAGTAGATGAGTTGGGCCCCGTAGCTGACGGTGACCGCCACCGGTCCGGTGGTGTCGGACGAGACGCTGAACGACGCCGTACCGGTGGCGTCGGTCGTCACCGAGTACGCCGCGCGGCCGCCCGTGGTGGCGCTCGAGGGGTCGGCGTCGATGAGCACCTGAGCGTTCGCTGCGCCACCCGAGGCGCTAGCGCCGACCGAGACGGGCACGTTCGCGAGCGCCAGATTGTTGGAGTCGTGCAGCGTCGCAGTGACGCTCGCTCCGGGGCCGTTGAGCGTCGCGGTGGCCGACGAGGTCCTAAAGGAGCTCTGGGTGGCGTCGAAGGTGGCTGGGCAAAGGCCCGCCATGAACGCCCCGGGTTTGGGACTGCCGAGTCCCGAGGCCATGTCGTAGCCCGGGCCGGCGCGGTAGCCCCCGACGCCGAAGAGGTCGTTGTTGCCCGTCGTCACGTCGACGAAGCCAGTCGACGCCATGGCGTAGAGCGAGGGGTTGATGAAGCCGAGGCGCCTGACGCCACAGGTCTGGGCCGCGGTGGCGACGATCGCGGAGAGGATCGGCGCGCCGATGGACGTGCCGCCAATGGGGCTCCAGCCGAGACTCGAGCAGTTGCGGGAACAGACCCCCGAGGCGGCGCCCGTGAAGTACTCAATGAAGCCCGTGTTGGGGTCGCCCATCGTCGAGACGTCGGGCACGAGGCGCTTGTTCTCGGCGGGATTGATGCCGGGTGCCGCCTGCCACGAGGGACGCGACCAGAGGTCCGAGCGGCCGCCGCCGCTCGCTCCGGACGTGGTCGAGTTCGGTCCGCCGTTCCAGACGCTCTGCGTGAGGGGGCTCAAGTTGGAGACGGTGAGGCCGCCCACCCCGGTGACGTAGGGCTGGGAGGACGGGTCGTCCACGGCCAGAT
>JAYSQJ010000062.1:0-4179 GCA_043721635.1 Acidimicrobiales bacterium
GCGTCCTTGCGAGTGATTCGTCCGTCGGGACCAGTGCCGGTGACGAGACCCGCGTCAGGACCGAGGTCGTTGATCAGCTTACGCACCACGGGCGAGGTCACCCGTCGAGCGTCGACTAACGCGGTGGCCCCCACTACCGCAGTCGGCGCAGGGGCCGGTGCAGATAAGGGCACCGGTGCGGGTGCGCGCGCCGGTACGGGCGTCGGGGTCGGCGCCACCTCCGCCTGCGCCTCGGCAATCGGCTCCGGGGACGTGGCCGCAGCGACTGGAGCGAGCGCTTCCGCCTCGGGTTGTGGTGCGGGCGGCGCAGGGGCCGGTGCGCCGGCGCCGGTATCGATCACGGCGACGACCGCGCCGATCGCCACGGTCTCCCCCACGGCCGCCAAGATCTTGATGACGGTGCCCGTCAGCGGCGAGGGGACTTCGGCGTCGATCTTGTCCGTCGAGACCTCGAAGAGGGCCTCACCGGCCGTGGCGTTCTCGCCCACCGCCTTGAACCATTGGGTCACGGTGCCTTCGGTGATGTTCTCACCGAGTTCGGGCATCTGTACGTCGGCCATCGGCTTAGCGCTCCCTGTTCGTTCGTCTCGCCGGTACCGGCGTGGCCCGAGTGAGGGGATAACGACTCACCTAGTCCTCGGATCGTCTAGCTCGGGGTCGAGACCGTACTCCTTGATTGCCTTGTCGACGAGGCCGGCCTCGATCTCACCCAGTTCGGCCAGTCCCGAGAGGACGGCCACCACCACGTGGGCCTCGTCGGTCTCGAAGAAGCGCCGCAGCGCGGCGCGCGTGTCGGAACGACCGAAGCCGTCGGTGCCCAGCGTGATGAACGGGCGCGCGGTCGAGGTCGTGCCGTGCTTCGACGTTGAGACGATGGGCGGGACGAACCGGGCGATCTGGTCCGGCACCGCCTTCATGAAGTCGCTGACCGCGATGATCGGTCCGGGGGCGGCCGAGAGCAGCTCGACGACCGGTGCGACACGGCGCTCGTCAACGGGATGCAGGCGGTTGAATCGCTCGATCGACAGGGCGTCCTCGCGCAGGCGCTTGTAACTGGTGGCGCTCCACAGCTCGGCGCCGACGCCGAAGCGCTCGGCGAGGGTCAGCTGCGCGTCGCGCGCGGCGCCCTGGGCCGATCCGGAGAACAGGATCGTCGCCGAGGCGTCACGTCCGTCGGGCGCCGGCGCCCAGCGGTACAGCCCGGCCATGATGTCCTCGTCCGAGAGGCCCTCGGGCCGCGCGGGCATTGCGTAGTTCTCGTTGTAGAGGGTCAGGTAGTAGAAGACCGACTCCCCCGCCCCGTCTCGACCGTGTACGTCCTTCGCGCCGTACATCCGCTCGAGTCCGCATCGAATGATCGCCGCGACCTCGTAGGCGTAGGCCGGGTCGTAGGCCTGACAGGTGGGCACGGTGGAGGCGAGCAGGAGGCTGTGACCGTCCTGGTGTTGGAGTCCCTCACCGAGCAGGGTCGTGCGTCCGGCCGTCGCCCCGAGCAAGAAGCCCTTGGCCTGGGAGTCGGCGGCGGCCCAGATGAGGTCGCCGACGCGCTGGAAGCCGAACATTGAATAGAAGGTGTAGAAGGGGACCATCGGCACACCCCGTGTCGCGTAGGCCGTCCCGGCTGCCGTGAAACTGGCCAACGAACCGGCTTCGGTGATGCCCTCCTCGAGGATCTGACCGTCCACGGTCTCGGTGTAGCTGAGCAAGAGTTGCGAGTCGACCGGGTCGTAACGCTGGCCGTCGGCCGCGTAGATACCGAACTCCCGAAACAGCGCGTCCATGCCGAAGGTCCGACCCTCGTCAGGGATGATGGGGACGATGCGCGGGCCGAAGCCCTCAGTGCGCGCGAGCGTGCGCAGCAGCCTCGTGAAGCTCATGGTCGTGGAGACCTCGGCGCCGTTGGAGCCCTCGTCGAACTCGGCGAGCGTTTCGTGGGGCGGCAGCGTCAGGGGCTTTCGAACAACGGTCGAACGCGTGGGGACGGGCCCGCCGAGCAGGTTGCGGCGCTCGAGGAGGTACTGGTATTCGGCCGAGTCGACCGGTGGCCGGTAGTACGGCGGTTCGTCGGCGTCGATCGCCGACTCGGCGATCACCCCTTCAAGGTGCAGGCGGGTGCGCAGGCTCGTCAGTTGCTGACGAGTGAGCTTCTTCACCTGGTGGGTGGCGTTGCGGGCCTCGGTCGCGGTGCCGAGCGTCCAGCCCTTCACGGTCTTGGCGAGGATCACGGTGGGACTGCCGGTGTGCTCCGTGGCGGCCTTATAGGCGGCGTACATCTTCTGGTAGTCGTGGCCGCCGCGAGGCAGCTTGTGCAGCTCCTCGTCGCTCAAGTGCGCGACCAGGGCGCGAAGTCGCGGGTCGGGACCGAAGAAGTTCTCCCGGATATAGGCACCGGACTCGGTGGCGTAGCGCTGGAACTCGCCGTCGACGGTCGTGTTCATCTTCTCGAGGAGCACGCCGTCCTTGTCGTTGGCGAGCAAGTCGTCCCATCCGGCACCCCAGATGACCTTGATCACGTTCCAGCCAGCGCCCCTGAACTCCGCTTCCAACTCTTGGATGATCTTGCCATTGCCTCGAACCGGTCCGTCGAGTCGTTGCAGGTTGCAGTTGACGACCCAGGTCAGGTTGTCGAGATGCTCGCGTCCGGCCAAGCCGATTGATCCGAGCGTCTCGGGCTCGTCGGTCTCGCCGTCGCCGAGGAAGCACCACACCCGCGAGTTCGACGTGTCGTCGAGGCGGCGGCTGTGCATGTAGCGGTTAAACCTCGCGTGATAGATCGAGTTGAGCGGGCCGAGCCCCATCGAGACGGTTGGGAACTCCCAGAAGTCGCCCATCAGCCACGGGTGCGGGTAACTCGAAAGTCCGTGCCCGCTCAGCTCTCGTCGGAAGTTGTCAAGGTGCTCCTCATCGAGTCGGCGCTCGAGGAAGGCCCTGGCGTAGATGCCCGGCGAGGCGTGCCCCTGGAAGTAGATGTGATCGCCGGCCTGTCCGTGCGCCTTGCCCCGGAAAAAGTGGTTGAAGCCGAGCTCGTAGAGCCCGGCCGAGGACGCGTAGGTCGAGAGGTGCCCCCCGATGCCGTCGGCCCGGTGGTTGGCGTTAACGACCATGACGGCCGCGTTCCAGCGGATGTAGGCGCGCAGCCGGCGCTCGATGGCCATGTCGCCGGGGAACCACGCCTCGCTCTGCTTGGGAATCGAGTTCACGTATGGCGTCGAGACCTCAACGGGCGCCCCGACGCCCAGGGCCCTCGCCCGATCGGTCAGCGTGGCGAGGACGAATCGGGCGCGGCGCTCACCGCCAGCGTCGACGAGCGAGTCGAGCGAGTCAATCCACTCGGCGGTCTCCTCAGGGTCGACGTCGGGCAGCTGTCGTACGTATCCGTCGCTCAAACCCCGTCCTCCTTTCGAGAGACTCCCTCTCAACGTTACTGGCTCACCCCACGAACTGACCCCGTCTTCGGCGTTCGGCGAACGTCACCTCACCGATGGCGGCGGGCTCACGTGGGGCGAGACGTCACTCTTGAATGATCTCGAAGGCCCGCAGTCCGCGGATCCTCTCCTGGCGTCGATTGCGGAGCTTGCGCTCGGACATCTGGGAGAGCTCAACGTACGAGCGCAGGATCGCGCCGTGGATCCGCTCGACGGTGACGAAGGGATTGGCGTCCTCGGGGATGACCTCGTCGATCAGTCCAAGGTCGAGCTGGTCCTTCGCCGTCGAGCGCATCGTGGCGAGCGTGGTGCGGACCTCGTCGCGCGAGGGATTGGCCGTCTTGTAGAGGATCGAGGCGGCCGAGCGCGGCTCGGCGACGTAGGCCATGGCCTTCTCCAGCATGATCACGTGGTCGGCCATCGGCGTCGTCGCGAGTCCGCCGCCGCTACCGAGGGCTCCGGCGACCAGCGAGATGACTGGCTCGGAGTAGTCGATGCCCTTGAGGATCGAGCGCGCGATCGCGCGGGACTGGCCCCGGCGCTCGCTCTCGAGCGTCGGCTTGGCCCCGAGGGTGTCGGTGACGAAGAGCGCCGGCAGGTGCAGGCGCTCGCCCATCTCCAACATCCGCTCCATGAAAGCGAAGTCCTCGGGCGCCGGGTTCGACGGACGCTTGATGATGGTGTCGCCGAAGCGCTGGTAGGAAGGCTGGGTGCCGACGATGACGAAGGGCTGGGCGCCGATCTTGGCGAAGGC
>JAYSQJ010000063.1:0-9747 GCA_043721635.1 Acidimicrobiales bacterium
ACGTGGCGACCGAGCGCGCTCGCCGTGACGAGCCCGCCGAGCAGCGACGCCGCCGCGTTCTCGGCGTGACCGTCGACCTGCGTGGCGATGGCGAGGGGATCGGCCGCGCCGGCCGCCGCCGCCGCGGCGACGGCGAGGGCGGCCGATGAGCCGAGACCCCGCGACACCGGGATCGCGGAGTTGACGTGCATGGCGAAGTTCCGGTGACCGAGGACGTCGGCGGCGACCACGGCGCCCAGGTGTCGCTCGTCGTCGAAGAGACCGGCGCCCTCACCCTCGCTCGTGATCGAGAAGGAGTCCGCGAGCTCGAGGGTGACCTCCACGTAGAGCTCGAGGGCCACGGCGAGCGAATCAAAACCGGGCCCCAGGTTGGCCGAACTGGCGGGAGCTCGCGCGAACATCACCTCAGAGTAGGCGTTGCCAGATCGTGGGCGGCGAAACACGCCCCAGGGCGACGAGTGACAACGTGCGCGCCGTGCCGGCGATGCTCAACCAACCGACGACCTCACCCGGGGTGATCGTGTTCACGAGACGTCGCACGTGCAGCGTGAAGGGATGACTGTCGTGCAACGCCCACCACGTCACCTGGGCGGGCTGCGCGAACCCGAACTCGACGCTGCGCCGGGACCAGCCGATGCGCCCGACGACGTCGCCGCGCGCGTAGGTCGCCACGACCCTATTGGCGAGCGCCGAGCTGGCCAGCGCGAAGGCCGCGTTGCCGGCCGGGCCGAGCAGGTCCCCGCCGCGCTGGCCGAGCACGACGGCGTAGGCGAGCCGGGTGTAGCCGCCCTGCTGAAAGGTCATGGCCATGACGTCACAGCCGCCGGCCGCGTCGGTACGACCGGACTTCACGCCCACCACGTTGCCGACCCCCACGAACGGCGTGAACGAGGCGACGGTCCCGGCCACGGGCAGTGTCACGCTGGGCTGGTTCACGATCGAGCGCACGAGCGCCGAGTGCATGATCAGCGTCGCCAGCCTCGCCTGGTCGAGGGCGTCCGAGACTGACCGCGTCGAGTAGCCCGACACGTCGTCGTAGTGGGTCGAGCGCAGGTCGAGCGCCACGGCCTGCGCGTTCATAATCTCGACGAACGCGCTCGGCGAGCCCGCGACCAACCGGGCGAGCATCAGCGCGTAGTTGCCGCCCGAGCGCACGAGCAGCCCGTTCAGGAGGTCGATCTCGCAGAGCCGCTCGCCGACGGCGACCGGCACGCTGGACTGGCCGACCCGTTGCTCGTACTGGTACTCCGCGAGGTCGCCGGACGTGACGTCGAGGCAGGGGCCGGTCTCGCCCAGTCCCAGCGGCAATCGCTGCAGCGCGACGTACGCCGTCATCATCTTCGTGAGGCTCGCGATCGGGCGGACCTGATTGTGCCAGACCTGCACGACACCGAGCGCCGGGATGTCGATCGCGGCGCCACCGATGCTCGGCCACGCGAGCGGCGTCGAGTTCGCGCCAGCGCCGACCAGCGCCGACAGCGTCACTCGCACGCCCGCTCGGTGGTGCATCAGGGGCAGCTGCATCGAAATGACGAGCCCCGCCGCGATCGCGGCACCGAGGAGCATCGCGACGAGGCGGGTGAGCAGTCCACGTCGGGCCGCGGGGCGTGGGTTCGTGCGGGCCACGGACTATAACGAGGACTGCGGGTCGTACTCGTCGAGGGTGACGAGTACCTTACGGGCCTTCGAACCGTCGCCGGGGGCCACCACGTGCTCCTGCTCGAGCTGGTCCATCAACCGTCCGGCCCGCGCGAAGCCGACGCGCAATTTGCGTTGGAGCATCGACGTCGAGCCGGATTGGTGGCGGATGACGAGGTCCCGGGCCTGGCGCAGTAGTTCGACGTCGTCGTCGTCCGACCCGGCGCCCATCGACGAGCCGCCGCGACCCTCGCGCACGTCGAGCGCGACGACGTGCTCGCGACGTCCGCCCTGGGCGCGCCACGCCTCGACGATGCGTTGGACCTCCTCCTCGGAGACCCACGGGGCCTGCAACCGACGTGCGATATTCGACGACGAGGTGACGAGCAGCATGTCCCCCTTGCCGATGAGCCGCTCCGCCCCGGCCTGGTCGAGGATGACCCGGCTGTCGGCGAGCGAGGAGACGGCGAACGCGATGCGGCTGGGGATGTTGGCCTTGATGACGCCGGTGATGACGTCGACGCTCGGGCGCTGGGTCGCCAGCACCAGGTGGATGCCCACGGCTCGAGCCATCTGGGCGATGCGCACGACCGACTCCTCGACGTCGCGCGCGGCGACCATCATGAGATCGTTCAACTCGTCCACGACGATGACGATGTAGGGCAGGTCCTCGGGACCCTGGCGCTCCTCGAGGTCGGACTCGAGTCCGGTGGCCCGTTCGATGGCCTCGGCGACCTGCTCGCGCACCGTCGGCTCCGGCTCAAGCTCGCCGCGCTCGATCATTTGCTGGTAGCTCGTGATGTCGCGTGCGCCACTCTCGGCGAGGATGTCGTAGCGGCGCTCCATCTCCTTTACCGCCCACGCGAGCATCCCCGCGGCCTTCTTCGGGTCGACGACCACTGGCGCCAGCAGGTGCGGCAGGTCGTTGTATTGGCCCATCTCCACGCGCTTGGGGTCGACGAGAATCAGGCGCAGCTGATCGGGGGTCGCGCGCATCACGAGTGAGGTGACGATCGAGTTGATGAGCGAACTCTTGCCCGCCCCGGTCGCCCCCGAGATGAGCACGTGGGGCATCTCGCCGAGGTTCACCACGACGGTGTGGCCCGAGATGTCGCGCCCGATGGGCACGTCGAGGGGGTGCTCGGCCGCGGTCGCCTCAGCCGAGGCCAACAGGTCCCCGAGGGCCACCAGCGTGCGCTGGCGGTTCGGCACCTCGACGCCGATGGCGGAGCGACCGGGAATCGGCGCGAGGATCCGCACCTCGGGCGAGGCCATGGCGTAGGCGATGTCCCTATTGAGCGACGTGACGCTCGAAACCTTCACGCCCGGGCCGAGTTCGAGTTCGAAGCGAGTGACGGTCGGACCGACAGTGAAGCCGACGAGCACGGTCTCGACTCCGTGGGCGGCCAGTGCTTCGACGAGCTCGCCGCCCAGGTCCTCGATCGCACCGCGGTCCTGGCGCAACTCGCGCGTGCGCACCAGCAGCGACGGCGAGGGCAGTCGCCAGTC
Organism: Acidimicrobiales bacterium; assembly: GCA_043721635.1. GTDB lineage: Bacteria > Actinomycetota > Acidimicrobiia > Acidimicrobiales > RAAP-2 > RAAP-2. Next base: position 3,148 of record JAYSQJ010000063.1, read on the forward strand.
ACTCGCCATCACCGGCGCCTGACGGACCGCGACGACCGGCGCGAGCACGGGCTCAACGCCGTCCGGGTCCCCGAACTCGTCGACGTCCTCGTCGTACTCGTCCTCGTACCCTTCGGGCTCGGGGACGGGCTCCTCCTCGACCGGGGCGACGCGAACGCGCCGGGCCGGCACCTCGACCGGCTCCACCTCGTCGTAGCCCTCGTCGTCGCGCGGACGCATCGACCACCACCGGGCCAGGCGTGACCCGACGGCGCGCGCAAAGGCGACGCTCGCGGCGAACAGCGCGCGCAACCCGATGCCGGTGCTTACCATCGTCGCCACGATGAGCAGTGCGATCAAGACGACGAGGGCGCCGGCGATGCCGATGGTCTTATCGAGTCCGCCGCCGACGATCGAGCCCAGCCAGCCCCCACCGTGGGCGAGCGCCTTGGCCTTGGCGTGCAGCGTGGGCTGACCGCCGGCCAGGTGACCGATGCCGCACACGCCCACGAGACCGAGCGCGATCCCCCAGCCGAGCCGGGGCCAGTCCACTTCGATCCGTCCGACGATCAGCGCCCCACCCAGGCCGAGCAGCATGACCGGAAGGGCGAAGCGCCCGACGCCGAAGACGAGCGACAGGGCCTTGGCGAACGCGCGCCCGACGGGCCCGAGCGCGCCCGCCTCGGCCAGCGTCACGAAGAGGCCGACGACCATCAACAAGACGATCCACAGATCACCGGCGTGACGCCGCCAGACGCTCGGCTCCGCGGCCTTCGCCGTCCTCTTCACCGGTTTCTTTTGGTGTCGCGCTTGTGCCACAACCATCCAACTTACCGAGCGAAGATGCGCCCCGGGTGCCAATGGCCGCTGCGTTCGGGGCGCGTCGCACGTCCGAAAGGTCCCCGGAGGCGCCGTTAGGCTGGACCGGTGACCCTGAAGCCCAACGAGTCCTCGATCGAACTGGCCGAGCGGCTCGGCGTCATGGCGAGGGTCTGCGAGGTGATCGAGACCCACCAAATCAGCGCCTCGGTCCACGAGGTCGTCCTCGGCGGTCCGGCGACGGTGTTGACGGGAGTCGCGGGCAACGACGTGATGATCCAGGTCAAGAACGCCGCAGGCCGGCTCGTGCGCCGGCGCTACAGCGTGCGAGCGGCAGACCACGACCTCGACCAATTCACGCTGTGGATCACGACCGGCCACGACGGCCCGGGCGACACCTGGTCGCGCCACGCCCGTCCCGGCGACCACGTCGACGTCATCGGGCCGCGGGGCAAGATCACGCTCGACGAGGCGGCCGACTGGCACCTGTTCGTCGGCGATTCGACCGGTCTCGCCGCGTCCTACCGGCTGGCTCAGAGCATCGAGGTGCCGGGCCGAGCGATTTTCATCGTCGAGATCGACCACCCCGATGACGCACTCACCGCCGACTTCGACGAGGATCTCGGCGTGACCGGCATCTTCGTCGATCGCCAGGGCCGCGAGCGCAACGATCCGGCCGGTTTGTTGAGCGGCCTCGCGGCCTTCGCCTTCGCGCCCGGCGCCGGACACGCGTACCTGTTCGGCGAGTTCACCACGCTGAAGGCCGTCAAGTCCGCGCTGCTCGATCGCGGGCTGGACGAGGGAGCGATCAGCGTGAAGGCGCACTGGCGCACCGGCCGCGACAACGCCGACCACGGCGAGCCGGACAAGACCGAGCCGCAGGAGAGCCCCTAGAGGACGACGATCGCCGCCAGCAGGACGGGCTGGCGGCGGTACTTCTGGCCGAGCAGCCGGCCGGCTGCTCGTTGGGCCACCTTGTTGAGCGACTCCGCGTCGCGGTTGCCGTCGCGCAGGGACGCTTCGATCGCCGTGCGGACCTCGTTGGTGACCGAGTCGATGAGGGCGCGGTCGTGCTCGCCCTCGAACCAGCCCCTCGCCGTGAGGCGCACCGGTTGGATGATGGTGCCGCGGTCCTGGTCGACGCCGGCCGAGATCTGCAGCACGCCGTACTCGGCGAGCATCCGTCGCTCCTCCAGGGGGCGCTCGTCGAGGTCGCCGGCGCTGCCGTCGATGTAGTGGAAGCCCGCGGGGACCTGGCCGGCACGCTTGATGCCCGCGGCGGTCACCTCGATCTGGTCGCCGTCCTCGCAGATCAGCACGTGCTTGGGCGAGAGGCCCATCGAGTGGGCCAGCTCGGCGTGGTGAACCATGTGGCGGTACTCGCCGTGCACTGGCACGAAGTTGCGCGGACGAAGCAGCTGGTGGAAGGTGCGCAGCTCGCCCTGACGGGCGTGGCCCGAGGCGTGGACCGGCTCGTGGCCCGAGTGGATGACCTCGGCGGCGGCGCGGTGCAGGTCGTCGATGACCCGCCCGACCGTCCACTCGTTGCCCGGGATCGGGTGCGAACTCAGAATCACGGTGTCGTCAGCACCGACCTTCAGGAACCGCGCGTCGCCGCGCGAGAGCTTGGAGAGCGCGGCGAGAGGCTCGCCCTGGCTGCCGGTGCAGATGACGCAGACCTCGCCGGGCGTGTAGCGGTCGATGTTCTCGATGTCGATCAGGTCCGCAGCGTCGACGTGCAGGAGGTGGAGCTTGCGCGCCAGCTTGGCGTTGGACTCCATCGATCGGCCCATGAGGACGATCTTGCGGTTCTGCTCCTTGGCGACGTCGATGATCTGCTGGACGCGGTGGATGTGACTCGCGAAGCACGCCACGACGATACGGCGCTCGGGCCGCTCGAGGAAGAGGCGGCGCAGCGCGCCGCCGACCGAGCGCTCCGACGCGGTGAAGCCCGGCTCCTCGGCGTTGGTGGAGTCGCAGAGCAGGAGGGCCACGCCCTCGTCGCCGAGGGCGGCCAGGCGCGAGATGTCGGTTCGCCGATTGTCGATTGGCGTGAGGTCGAGCTTGAAGTCGCCCGAGTGCACGATGATCCCGACGCTGGTGTGGAACGCCAGGGCGTGCGCGCTCGGCACCGAGTGGGTCACCGGGATGAACTCGACCTCGAAGGGACCGATCTTTCGCCGTTCGCCGTCGGCGACCTCGATGAACGTGAGGTCCTTGGCGACCTTCGCCTCGGTGAGGCGGTGACGCGCAAAGCCGAGCGTCAGGGCCGAACCGTAGATCGGGACGTTGACGTCCTTCACCAAGTAGCGCAACGCCCCGGTGTGATCCTCGTGGCCGTGGGTCAGCACGATCGCGTCGACGCGGTCGCGCCGCTCGATCAGCCAGCGGAAGTCCGGCAGGATGATGTCGACGCCGTACATGTTGGGCTCGGGGAACATCAGGCCGGCGTCGACGATGACGATCCGTCCGTCTTGCTCGATGGCGGCGCAGTTGCGCCCGATCTCGCCGAGGCCGCCGAGGAACGTGACGCGGACGTTGGCCTTAGGCACGGGCCGCTCGGAGCGTGGCCACCAGCGCGGTGGCGGCGGCGTCGAGCGCGGGGTCGCCCGCGGGGTGCGGCAGCCGGCACTGGCCGACGTTGATGCCGAGGGCCCGTAGGACGGCCTTGCTCGGCATCGGGTTGGGGTAGGCCTCGGTACCCCCGAAGGCGCAGCTCTCGACGAGCAGCTCGTTCAGTCGCCGAGCCTCGGGCCAGTCGCCCCGCACGACGCTCTGGACCAGGGCTGCGAACTCCCGCCCAGCCCAGTGCGCCGCGACCGACACGAGGCCGACGGCCCCGATCGCCATGAAGGGAAGCACCAGCGCGTCGTCGCCGCTGTAGAGATCGAGGGCGTCGCCGAGCACGGCCTTCAGGTGCGCGGCCGACACGAGGTCGCCCGACGCGTCCTTTAGGGCGGTGATGTTCGAATGCGACTGCACGAGGTCGATGGTCGTCGACGCGGCGATCTTTCGTCCGGTGCGCGAGGGGATGTCGTAGAGCATCACGGGCAGTTCGGTCGACTCCGCGATCGCGCCGAGGTGCGCGGCGATGCCGGCCTGGCTCGGCCGGGCGTAGGCCGGGGTGGTCGCGAGGATCCCGCTCGCGCCGGTGGCGGCCACCTGGCTAGTCAGGGCGACCGACCGGGCGGTGTCCGCGCACGACGTGCCGGCGAGCACCGGGACCTCGAACGCCCCGGCAACGCAGGCGAACAGCTCAAGCTTCTCCTGGTCCGACAGGGCCGAGCCCTCCCCGGTGGAGCCGGCCAGCACCAGGCCGTCGCTGCCCTGGGCGATGAGGTGCTCGGCCAGTTCAAGGGCCACGTCGAAGTCAATCGAACCGTCGGGCCCGAAGGGCGTCACCATGGCGGTGAGGACGCGTCCGAATTGGGGTGCGGTCATAGGACGAAGTTACCAGCCGTCACGAGACGACCTCGAATCACTCGACGAGCGACGAAATACTCTCGAGGAAGCGCGGCGTCGCGTCGATGGCGCGCACGGCCGCCGCCACGCCGGGCACGAAGCTCTGACGGTCGTACGAGTCGTGGCGGATGGTGAGGCCCTCGCCCGGTCCGCCGAAGAGCACGACCTGGTGGGCGACGAGTCCCGGCAGGCGCACCGAGTGGATCCGCACGCCGCCCGGGGCGTCGGCGCCACGCGCGCCCTCCAGCGCGGACCGGGTCGTCGAGTCCTGCATCGGCTCGCGTCCCGCCGCCGCCCGGGCCTGGGCGATGGCGTGGGCCGTCGCGATCGAGGTCCCCGACGGGGCGTCGAACTTGCGATCGTGGTGCATTTCGATGATCTCGACACGCTCGAAGTGAGGGGCGGCCTGCGCGGCGAAGCGTTCGGCGAGCACGGCGCCGATTGCGAAGTTCGACGTCATCACGACCCCCACCCTCTGTCCCGCGTCCTCGACCTCGGCGCGCTGCGCCTCGGAGAGTCCGGTCGTGCCGATGACGAGTGCCACGCCGTGCTCCGCGCACCACTTCGCCGAGTGGACCACGCTCTCGGGGACCGAGAAGTCGACGACGACGTCGAGGGTCGAATCCTGGAGATCCTCCAGCGACGGAGCGTAGACGGCACCGAAGAGATCGTGGGGCTCGTGCACGTCCACCAGCGCCACGACCGTGAGGTCCGGGGCCGCCGAGAGCCCTTCGGCCATTACCTGGCCCATCCGACCGGCGCCGCCGACGATACCGATGCGTTTCATTCCGGAATCCTACCGTCCGTCTTTCGACGGAACCAACCTCGGTAGAGGGCGACGGCGCCGATCAGCGCGAGCGATCCGAGTGCCGAGGTGGCGATGCCGAGCTCGATGTAGGGCGCGTGGTAGTGGAAGTGGACCTGCCAGGTGCCCGCCGGCACGGTGACGCGCTGGATCAGTCCGGAACGCTCGACGACGAGCGAGCGGCTCTTTCCGGTCACGGTGTTGACGGCCGTCGCGCGCCAACCCGGCAGCCACTCGTTCGAACGACGCAAGACCGCGGGGTGCTCGGTGCGCACGGTGATCCACGAGTCGCCCCAGCGCGCGTTGCTGATCGACGTGATCCTCGAGCGCTTCGTGGAGACTTCGAGCCACGCCGACGGGAGTACGTGGGCCGCGCGAAAGATCGTCAACGTGCCGGTCGTCGAACCGACCCGCCACGACCTGGTGGAGAGGGCCTGCTGGAAGCCGCCGTTCAGACGGTAGGAGGGTCGGTGGAAGTTCTGAGAGACGGTGGTCGAGTAGAGCACGGCGCCGGCCGGCGCGTTCAGCTGCACGCCGGTCGCGGTCGTCTGGTCCGGGCCGAAGTCAAAGGACATCGTCGGTGCGCCGAGCTTGACGATGATTGGCCCGAAGGCCCGACCCACCGCGTCGAGCAGCTGGGCCGTCACCGGTCCGACGGAGACCGTGGCCCCACTGGCGCCCTCGAGCGTGATGTCGTGCACCGCGAGACGTTGGCCGAAGTAGCGCTGTGCGTTCGTGACGCTCGAGAGGGTCTGGCACCAGATCGGGTGTGGGGTCGTGGAGGTGACGGGCGTCGCGAGGACGTCCGCGGCGATCACGACGGCCGCGAGGCGCAGCGGCTTGAACGTGCCGCGGACCAATCGACACGAGTCGAGGCTGAACTGCGGATGGGTGTAAGTGACGTTCCCGTAGAGCGAGTTGATCAGCGAGCCGTAGCCCTGGACGCTCGGGACCCTCGTGAAGACGTTCAGGTTCGGCGCCCCGATGCCGACGAACTCGTTGAAGTGCTGACGCGCCGGGTCGACCAGGGCGAAGCGTCCGGCGCCGCCGAGCTGGCTGAGGGCGTGGGCCCTCGAGGGCATTACGTTCAAGTTGCCCGAAACGATACCGGTCGAGCAGAAGAGCAGGAAGACGACCACGTCGACCGCGGTGATCACCACGAGCCAGCGCACGAAGTGGGCCAGCCGGCGTGACCAGAGTACGACGGCGCCGATTGATCCGGCGATCAGCACCTGGAGCACCAGCGTGAGGGTCTCGTGTCTCGCCATGTCCGAGACGGCGTCCGGCGCCCCGATCCAACGCACGATGACCGGCGCCCAAACGACCATCGCGAGCGAGAGCAGGACCGTCGCGAACGCGGGCGCCAGGGTGAGCCACCGACGCCGGACACTGAGTCCCGCGCCCTCAAGATCGCCGGCCTCCAGCCGGTTCAGCCACCAGCCGAGCAGGATGGTCGCCCCGAGGTCGACGAGCACGACGTTTCGGCTCTGCAGGCGGGTGTTGCCGAAGAGGGGAATCTGCTGGAAGACGTAGCC
>JAYSQJ010000064.1:0-4374 GCA_043721635.1 Acidimicrobiales bacterium
ATGAGACTTATCGCCGACGGTCTGGTCGACCGCGAAGGAGTCCCGGGCCTCGCCGCGGCGCTGGGCTACAGCGTCCGCCAGCTCGAGCGGACGCTCCAGGCGGAGATCGGAGCCGGTCCCCTCGCGATCGCCAGGGCCCAGCGGGCCCAGACTGCGCGCATCCTCATCGAGACGACCGGCCTGCCCATGATCGACGTCGCCCACGCGTCGGGCTTCTCCAGCGTGCGCCAGTTCAACGACACCGTCCAGGCCGTCTTCGACTCTTCCCCGACAATGCTGCGGTCTCGGACCCGCCAAGCACCGCAACCGGCCTCGAACGCTACGACGCCGCTCGTCCTGCGACTTGCGTTCCGCCATCCCCTCTGCCCCGACAACCTATTCGGCCATCTCGCCGCCACCGCCGTCCCCGGGGTCGAGGAGGTGGTCAATGGCACGTACCGTCGCACGTTGGATTTGGCCCACGGACCGGGGATCGTCGAACTCACTCCGACGCCAGACTTCATCAAGTGCCGTGCGCTCCTCACGGACATACGTGACCTGACGGCGACCATCGCACGGTGCCGCTGGCTCCTCGACCTCGACGCCGATCCCGTCGCGATCGACGAGCAGCTCAGCGCGGACCGCGTACTTCGGCCCCTGGTCGCCAAGGCGCGCGGACGACGGGTCCCCAGGTGCGTCGACGCCAACGAGATGGCCCTGCGGGCGGTGCTGGGCCAGCACATCTCGACCGCCGCCGCGCGCACGCACGCCGCTCGCGTGGTGACCAAGCACGGAGTGCCGGTGAGCGACGCCCACGGCGGCCTCACCCACCTGTTCCCCAGGCCCGAGTCACTTCGAATGGTGCAACTGGCAATGCCCGCCCAACGACGCGAGGCCTTCGACGCACTGGTGGAGGCCCTCGACACACGGCGGCTCGACCTCGGTCCCGGGTGTGACCGCGGCGAAGCAATGTCGGTCATGTCTGGATTACCGGGTATCGGGCCGTGGACGAAGCAGGTGATCTCGATGCGCGCCCTCGGCGATCCCGACGCGTTTCCCGAGACTGATCTGGGCGTGCGTCGGGCGGCCGAATCGCTCGGCCTCCCCGCGACCCCTGCGGCGCTCCTCGAACGCTCGGGACGCTGGCGTCCCTGGCGCGCCTACGCGGTGCAGTACCTCTGGTCGGTGGACGACCACCCCATCAATCACTGGCCCCCGCTTGGATGACCGATGCTCTCAACAACAGGAGGAAGACCCATGACCACTATCACGACGACCATCGAGAGCCCCGTGGGGCCCCTGACCCTGACCGCATCGGAGGAGAAATTGACCGGTGTCGCGATGCGCGACCAACGCCACGCGCCGGCGCCCTCGAAGGACTGGATCCGCAATGACGAGTGGTTCACCGAGGTCGCCGCGCAGCTGGCGGCCTACTTCGCCGGCGAGCTCACGACGTTCGACGTGCCCATGAACCTCGTCGGCACGGAGTTCCAGCGCAACGTGTGGTCACGCCTCACCGAGATCCCCTACGGCACCACCATCTCCTACGGCGAGCTGGCCCGTCGAGTCGCGAACCCGTTGGCCAGCCGGGCGGTCGGACTGGCCAACGGGCGAAACCCCGTGGCGATCATCGTCCCGTGCCATCGGGTCATCGGGGCCAACGGCGACCTGACCGGCTACGGCGGCGGCCTTGATCGAAAGACGTGGCTGTTGCGCCACGAAGCCTCATTTCGGCCCACGGAGCTGCTCGGCGCGCTGTCCGCCCCCATCGGCCGCTAGCCACGCGGCTCGAAGGGGACTGTAAGTCATACTGGCGTCGAGACAGGAACTACGTACGACGACGCCTTCGCCGTCGGGAAGCGAGAAGGACATGATGACCTTGACAGCACTGACGAGCCCCCGTTCGAGCGTCCGCCCCGACGCGAGCGGTCGATTCCTCCGAGTGGTCGTCGGACTGTTCGTGGCGGCCTCCGGCACGTTCCTCTCGACCGGCGCCAACGCGACCGGTGCAGCCTCGACGACGATCAACGAGGCGAGCAACGGCCACGTGATCACGGTGAGCCTCGGCGCCCACCTGACGGCCATCCTGCACAGCACCTACTGGTCGTTCGACCCACTTTCTGGCAACGTCGTCTTGGTGCAGGTTGGCACGACGAAGACGGTCCCCGAACTGAAGGGCTGCGTCCCTGGTCAAGGCTGCGGCACCCTAACCGCGCACTTCGTCGCCAGGGGCACTGGCCGGGTCCGCCTTCACGCGAACCGGACGTCGTGCGGCGAGGCAATGCGCTGCACCCCGAGCCAGAGCCACTGGACGGTCGTGATCCGCGTTCGCTGACAGACTGGGCCGGTCCACCAGTGGGGAGAACCGTGAACGTCGATGTGAACGCCTTGAACGACTTCGCCCGGGGAGCGTTCACGTCGCCCTCCGGTCGCCGTCATGATGTCTTGCGCCTGGGAACTGGACCGGCGGTCATCGTCATCCACGAAGTCCCGGGGATCACCTCGCTCGTCGCGGCGTTCGCACGAAGGGTCGCCGAGCGCGGCATGACCGCGGTCCTGCCGGACCTCTTCGGCACACCCGGTAGAGAGCCCACCAACGGCTACATGGTGACGTCGATGGCGCGCGCCTGCGTCAGCCGTGAGTTCACGGTGCTCGCCACGAACCGGACCAGTCCGGTGGTCGGATACCTGCGAGCGTTGGCGGCGCACGAGCATCTCGAGTGCGGAGGTCCGGGGGTCGGGGCCGTGGGCATGTGCCTCACGGGAGGCTTCGCCCTCGCCATGAGCGTGGACCGGGTCGTCGTCGCGCCCGTGCTGAGTCAACCCTCTCTCCCGCTCCCGATCAGCACCGGGCGACGGCGCGAACTCGGGCTGAGTGACTCGGACTTAACGGCCGTCAAGGGTCGCCTCGACGAGGGACTGTGCGTCATGGGTCTGCGATTCTCCGGCGACACCAAGTCGCCCGCGGAGCGCTTCACCCGTCTGCGTCAGGAGTTGGGCGATAACTTCATCGACGTGGAGATCGACTCCGCCGAGGGAAATCCTTGGGGCTACCAGAAGGGCGCCCACTCGGTGCTCACCGGGGACTACTCCGACGCTCCCGGCTCACCGACCCGTCAGGCCCTCGAGGACGTGCTCGCATTCCTCGCGTCGCGCCTCGGCGTCACGCCCCCGTGATATCCCGACGCTGGACGGCCCGTCGGTAAGGTTGCCCCATGAGAGTCAGCACGGTAATCCTGCCGTGGCAACGGTGGCGCGAGGCTCGGTCAACGTGGGAGGAGGCGGAGCGACTCGGACTGTACGCCGCCTACACCTACGACCACCTCTCGTGGCGCAACTTCCGCGAGAGGACGTGGTTCACCATGATCCCGACGCTGGTCGCCGCGTCGCAGGTGACCTCGTCGATCCGCCTGGGACCACTCGTCACCTCGCCGAACTTCCGCCACCCCCTCGTGCTCGCGAAGGACCTCCTGGCGCTCGACGACGTCTCCAACGGCCGACTGACCATCGGGGTCGGCTCGGGTGGCACGGGCTTTGACGCCACGGTCCTGGGCCAACCGACCTGGTCACCCACTGAACGTCATCAGCGCTTCGAGGAGTTCACTCGCACGCTCGACGCCCTGTTGCGCGAATCAGCCAGTACGCTCCACGGCCCGTACTATCCCGTGACCGACTCACGCCAGGTCCCCGGCCCGGTCCAACTCCCCCGTCCACCCCTCTACGTGAGCGCCCTCGGCCCCAGGGCGATGTCCCTGTGCGTGCAGGTCGCCGACGGCTGGATCAGCCTCAGCACCCCTTCGGGCGACGGGGCCGGCACGTCCTTCGACCAGTTGCAACGACAGGCCGCGGCGATGGACGAACGACTGGCGGAGCACGAAAGGGACCCGAGGTCGCTCGAGCGGGTCGTACTCGACTTCGAGAGCGACGAGAAGCCCCTCGCCTCCTACGACGCGTTCATCGACTGGGCCGGACGGCTCCGTTCGTTGGGCTTCGACGAGGTGGTCCTACACTGGCCCATCGCCGACTCGCAGTTCGAAAGCGACCCGCGGGTCTTCGAGAGGGTGGCCACTGAAGGCCGAGAGGCCCTGCACGGCTGGTCCTAGAGTTCGAGCCAGACGGAGAGGAGGAGCACGTGGTGGATAGACAGATCGCGGTAGTGACGGGAGCCGGATCCGGCATCGGCGCCGCCGTCGCGACCGAACTCGGTCGACGCGGCTATCACGTCGTGGTCACCGACGTCGTCGCGCAGAACGCCTCCAAGGTCGCCAAGGGGATCGACAGTGCACAACCTTTGCCATTAGACGTCACGAATCCGGACGAGTGCGAAGCACTCGTCCAAGCCGTGGTGGGCGAGCACGGCCGACTGGACGTGTGGGTCTCCAACGCGGGCATCTC
>JAYSQJ010000065.1:0-3350 GCA_043721635.1 Acidimicrobiales bacterium
AGTTCGGCCTACCTGATCAAAGACCGCACTGAGTAGGCTGGGCGTGTGAAGACTTCGTTCTGGCGCAAGTTCGTTCGTGGGACCTCTGTGCAACGCGACTTCCAGGAGATTCGCGACCTCGCGGTCAAGTACGTCAAAGAGGAGACGGTCCAGCCGTTGAAAGATCTGCGCCGCTTCGTGGCCTTCGGGACGCTCGGAAGCCTCTTCGTCGGTTTCGGCACGACACTGCTGCTACTCGGGGCGCTGCGGTTCCTCCAGGAGCAGTTCAAGGTCCTGGACGGCAACCTGTCGTGGATCCCGTACCTCATCGTGGTCTGCCTCGCCGCGGCCGTCATCGCGCTGACGCTGTGGCGGGTGGTGAGCGGCACCGCCAAGCGTCGCTTGAAAGACTCCAGGTGAGCGAACAGTCCGCCACTCGCCGTGAACTCGAGGCCTCCATCCGCTCGAAGCTCCCCGACCACGGCAAGTTCCCGGGGCTCGACGCCACGAAGAAGCCGACCGTCGCAGCCGCGGGGGTCGTGGGCGCGTTCGCCGGCTACCTCTGGGGCCGCGTACGGGGCCGGATCCTGCGAAAGCGGCGTAGCCGTTGATCCTTCGCCGGCTGCTCCGTCTCGCCACGGCGACGTCGCTCGGGAGAGCCGTGGCGAAGCGCTCCCCCCAGTGGATGGCGATCACTCTCGCCATTGCCCTCGTTCGGTACATCCTGCGCAGTAGGGAACATTCCCCAAGCACGACCACCGGCCCCAGCACCACGTGAGTGCGGCCGTGCTGAAGGTGGGTGAGCGAGTCATGCTGATCGACGCCAAGGACCGCCGCTATCTCATTACCTTGCGTGAGGGCGCGGAGTTCCACACCCACGCCGGGATCGTCCAACACGACGCGGTCATCGGTGCCCTCGACGGTTCGGTGATCCGCGGCAGCACCGAACGGAGCTTCCTGGTGCTGCGTCCCACGCTCTCGGACGTCGTCTTGAAGATGCCTCGAGGCGCCCAGGTGATCTACCCCAAGGACCTCGGGACCATCTTGATGCAGGCCGACATTGGACCGGGTATGCGAGTGCTGGAGGCCGGGGTCGGATCCGGAGCGCTCTCGATGACGTTGCTGCGCGCCGGAGCGATCATCACCGGCTACGAGATCCGAGAGGACTTCGCCCAGCACGCCGCCAAGAACGTGCACGACATGCTCGGCACCGACGTCGCCTACGACGTTCACATCCGCGACGTAACCCTGGGAATCGACGAGGTCGACCTCGACCGGATCGTCCTGGACATGCCCGAACCGTGGGACGTGGTCAAACACGCCGAAGGGGCGTTGCGCCCGGGCGGAATCCTGCTCTGTTACCTGCCAACCATCAACCAGACCCAGCTGCTGCGCGAGACGCTGCGACACCACTCCTTCGGTCTCGAAGAGACGGTGGAGATACTGCGCCGAACCTGGCACGTCGATGGGCGTTCCGTGCGCCCGGACCACCGAATGGTTGCCCACACGGGTTTTCTGACGTCAGCGAGACGCCTGGTACGCCGGGTCGAGGGCGACTAGTCCTTCTCGATGAAGATGCATTCACCGGGGCACTCTTCGGACGCCTCGGTGACGGCGTCCTCCAACCCGACGGGAACGTCGGCCAGCCCTTCGGCGCCGCCGGGCGAACTCTTGACCTCGGCGTCCTGTTTCACGTACGCGAGGCCGTCGTCCAGGAGGGTGAAGACCGCCGGACAGATCTCCTCGCAAAGTCCGTCACCGGTGCAGAGGTCTTGGTCGATCCAAACCTTCATCTGACAAGTCCTCCATGGCCCAATGTGTCTAGTCACTCTAGCGGGCGACGACGATTGCGCGTGACTTTCCGCGCGCGCGGCACTCACCTATGGTGAGGTTATGGACCGTTCCGAGCCTCAGAATATTCCCGTCGCGGATGACGGCGACGATCAGATCATCGTCAGTTCGCGACGCGACCTGACCCTCAACGACGTCGACCAGGCCAATCGCCGCATCGAGATGCTCGAGGAGAAACTGCTCGAGGCCCGGGGCCAGCTGGCCCAGACGCGCTCGAACAACGAGAAGCTCACGATCACGATCCAACAGACGCGCGACCAGATCGCGGCCCTGCGCGACGAGGTCGAGAAGTTGACCCAGCCGCCCGCGGTCTACGGCACCTTCATCGACTTCAACGAGGACGGCTCCGTCGACATCTTCGCGTCGGGGCGAAAGATGCGCGTCGCGCTGCACCCCGGCCTCGATCCCGGGCTGATCGAGCGGGGCAACGAGGTCGTCCTGAACGAGTCCTTCACCGTCATCGCCGTTCGAGAGTCCGACGGCCAGGGAGAGGTCGTCACCGTGAAGGAGGTAATCGACGAACGGCGCGTGTTGGTCTACGGCCGCGCCGACGAGGAGCGGGTCGTCGAACTCGCCGACTCGCTGCGCCAGGTGAAGTTGCGCAGCGGTGACGCCCTGTTGCTCGACCTGCGCTCGAACCTGTTGACCGAGAAGCTCCTGCGACAAGAAGCCGAGGAACTCGTCCTCGAGGAGGTCCCCGACATCACCTACGCCGACGTCGGTGGCCTCGACGCCCAGATCGAGGCGATCACCGACGCCGTCGAACTGCCGTACCTGCATCGGGCGCTGTTCAACGACTACGACCTGCCCGCCCCGAAGGGGATCCTGCTCTACGGCCCGCCGGGCTGCGGCAAGACGCTCATCGCCAAGGCGGTCGCCAACTCGCTCTCCCAGAAGGTTGCCGAGTTGACGGGCAACCGCAACGTCCGCTCGTACTTCTTGAACATCAAGGGACCCGAACTGCTTAACAAGTACGTCGGCGAGACCGAGCGCCAGATTCGCGTCGTCTTTCAGCGCGCGCGGGAAAAGGCCGAGGAGGGCGTGCCGGTCATCATCTTCTTCGACGAGATGGACTCGCTATTTCGAACTCGCGGCACGGGCATCAGCTCGGACATGGAGTCCACAATCGTCCCCCAGTTGCTCGCCGAGATCGACGGGGTCGAGTCGCTGCGCGACGTCATCGTCATCGGCGCGACCAATCGCGAGGATCTGATCGACCCGGCGATACTGCGACCGGGACGCCTTGACGTGAAGATCAAGATCGAGCGCCCCGACGCCGACGCGGCGTCCCAGATCTTCCAGCGCTACCTCCACACGGAACTGCCGATCGACGAGACGTCGGTACACGACCTCGGCGGAGGCGACCGGGCCAAGGCCATCCAGGTCATGATCGAAAACACGGTGGCGGACATGTACCGGGTCCACGACGAGAACCGTTTCCTCGAGGTGACCTACCAGGGCGGCGACAAAGAGGTCCTGTACTTCAAGGACTTTGCGTCGGGCGCCATGATCGAGAACAT
>JAYSQJ010000066.1:0-2820 GCA_043721635.1 Acidimicrobiales bacterium
GTGGCCGTCGTGGCGATGCTGGTGCAGTTCTAGCTAGAGGAACGAGGCCCGTCCGACCATGCCGGCCGCGACGGTGGCGTTGGTGGCCTCGTCGATCAGGACGAAGCTGCCGGTGACCCGGTTCGATCGGTAGTCGTCGACGACCATCAGGTCGGCCGTGTTCAGGGTGGCGAGCCCGATCTCATTGGTCGAGAGCGTCGTGGACTCGTCAACGTCGAGCTTCTCGATGTCGATGACCCCGTTGATGGTCTTCACGCGAACCGGCGTGACCTTCGTCGTGTGCTTCATGCGTAGGCGCTGGCCGACGTGGAGCGGCCTCTCGCCGAACCAGCAGATCGTCGTGTGGATCTCGTTGGCGACCTGGGGGAGCGGCGAGGTCACGATCATGTCGCCGCGTCCGGCGTTGGTCTCGGCGGCCAGCGCGACGTCGGCGGCCAGCCCCACGGCCGCCTCGTCGATCGCCTCGCCGCCGAAGTTGAGACCGGTGATCGTCGTCTCGATGTTGGCGGGCAGTAGGGTCACTCGGTCGCCTACGTGCAGCGTGTCCCCGCAGACCATCCCGGCGTAGGTTCGTCCGCCGCCGGGTTGGCGCAGCACCCACTGGATCGGGAGGCGGGCCCCTCGGGTGTTCGTGTGCTCCCACGCGCCGGCCTCAGAGTCTTCGAGGGCCCGGACGACCGAGGGACCTTCGTACCAGGGGAGGTTGGAAGACGACTCGACGACGTTGTCGCCGAGCAGCGCCGAGACCGGGATGATGTGCACCTTCTGGAAGCCGAGCTGGCGCGACAGGGTCTGGATCTCGTCGACCACGCGCTGGAACGCCGCCTGGGACCAGTCGACGGCGTCCATCTTGTTCACGGCCACGATGATCGAGCGCACTCCGAGCAGGGCCGCGATGCAGAGGTGTCGTCGGGTCTGCTCCTTCAGGCCCGACGCTACGTCGAGCACCACGAGGGCGAGGTCGGCGGTGGAGGCGCCCGTCGCCATGTTGCCGGTGTACTGCACGTGGCCCGGGCAGTCGGCGATGATGAACTTGCGCGTGGGCGTGGTGGCGTAGCGGTAGGCCACGTCGATGGTGATGCCCTGCTCGCGCTCGGCGCGCAGCCCGTCGGTGACGAAGCTGAGATCGAGGTCCCCGACGCCGCGCTTCTCCGACGCGGCAGCGACTGCGTCCAGCTGGTCGTCGAAGAGCTGACGAGTGTCGACGAGGAGACGTCCGATCAGCGTCGACTTTCCGTCGTCGACCGAGCCGATCGTCGCCAGTCGCAGGAGGTCCTTGGCGACGACGAGCATCCTAGAAGTACCCTTCGCGCTTGCGGTCTTCCATCGCCGTCTCGGAGAACTTGTCGTCCGCTCGGGTCGCGCCGCGCTCCGAGACATTGGCGAGGGTGATCTCGTCGATGATCGCCTCAAGCGTGTCGGCGCCCGAAAGCACGGCGCCCGTGCAGTTGGCGTCGCCGACCGTGCGGAATCGCACGCTGAGTCGCTCGACCGGCTCGTTCGCGCGCGGCTCGACGAACGGGCCGACGGCCAGCCACATGCCGTCGCGCTGCACGACGTCGCGCTCGTGGGCGAAGTAGATCGTGGGCAGCGCCATCTGCTCGCGCTCGATGTACTGCCAGATGTCGAGCTCGGTCCAGTCCGACAGGGGGAAGGCGCGAACGTGCTCGCCGGGGTTGACCTTCCCCTGGTAGAGCTGCCAGAGCTCGGGGCGCTGCTGGCGGGGATCCCACTGGCCGAAGGTGTCGCGGAACGAGAGGATGCGCTCCTTCGCCCGGGCCTTGTCCTCGTCGCGGCGAGCGCCGCCGAAGGCCGCGTCGAAGTTGTTCTCGTTGATCGCGTCAAGCAGCGTCACGGTCTGGAGTCGGTTGCGCGAGCCGAGGAGTCCCGGGTCGACGACCTTGCCCTGGTCGATGGTGTCCTGGACCTTCGCCACGACGAGTCGTGCGTCGATCGAGGCGACGGTGGCGTCGCGAAAGGCGAGGACCTCGGGGAAGTTCTGCCCGGTGTCGATGTGCATGACGGGGAAGGGGAGCTGCTGGGGTGTGAACGCCTTGACGGCGAGGTGCAGCAGCACCGCCGAGTCCTTGCCACCCGAAAAGAGCAGCACGGGCCGCTCGCATTCGGCCACGACCTCGCGCAGGATGAAGATGGCGTGGGACTCGAGCAGGTCGAGATGGTCGGTGGTGTGCGGGGGGCGCAGGGGAGTCGTGGTCATGGTCCGTGGGGTCATCAATAATTCTAGTAAACCACTGGAGAATCTGATTCCACTGCGAATCCCCTTAGACTTCATTGAAAATGACCGTGATTGCCCCTAACCCCGCGCTTCTCGAACAGCTGAGCGCCGTGAATGATCGCTTCGAACGATCGACGCCACTCGAGATCCTTGAATGGACCTTCGAGCGCTTCGGCGGCGACGTCGCGATGGCCTGCTCCTTCGAGGACGTGGCGCTCTTGCACATGGTCCACCAGCTGCGCCCGTCGACCGAGGTCGTCTTCCTCGACACCTTGGGCCACTTCGCCGAGACCCTCGAGTTCGCGGCGCGCCTCGAGCGCGAGTGGTCGCTCAACATCACGCGGACGGTCCCCGGGCCGGAGGCCGACGAGTGGCCCTGCGGCACCGAGCGCTGTTGCGAGTTGCGTAAGGTCGCACCGCTCGGTCGTGCGCTGGCGGGCCGAAGCGCCTGGATCACGTCGGTGAAGCGCGCCGACGCGCCGACGCGCGCGAACATGAAAACCCTGATGTGGGATGAGAAATTCGCGCTCGTCAAGGTCAATCCGCTGGCGACCTGGAGCGACGACGACGTCGCGTACTACCTT
>JAYSQJ010000067.1:0-2794 GCA_043721635.1 Acidimicrobiales bacterium
CGTGCCGGTCGAGCGAGCCTGAGCGCACTCGCGTCGCGCCACTGCGCCCAACGCGGCAGGGACGGACCGGACGTCATTATCATGGTCCGATGCCAGCAATCACCGTAGAGAACCCGCTCGAACTCGCCCAGGCCGTCAAGGCGCTCGCGACGGACCGTCCACGACGGGTGAAGTCCGTGACCACCGCTCCGAGCGGCCTCGAGGGCGAAGGCTTCCCCGTTCGACGGGCCTTCGCCGGCGTCGACCTGGCCGACCTCGACCCCTTCATCCACATGGACCAGATGGGCGAGGTCGACTACGGACCGGGTGAGCCCAAGGGCACGCCGTGGCACCCGCACCGCGGCTTCGAGACCGTCACCTACATGATCGAGGGGACCTTCCTCCACCAAGACTCCATCGGCGGCGGCGGCACGATCCAGAACGGGGCCACCCAGTGGATGACGGCCGGCGCGGGTATCTTGCACATCGAGCGACCCCCGGACGCGCTGATCGACTCCGGTGGCCTCTTCCACGGAGTGCAGCTCTGGGTCAATCTGCCGGCCCGCCTCAAGATGACCAACCCCCGCTACCAGGACATCGAGGCCGAGTCGGTCTCACTTCTCACCAACCAGAACGGCGACGCCATCATCCGCGTCATCGCCGGCTCACTCGGTGAGGTCGCCGGTCCCGGCTCCACCCACACGCCTATCTCCA
Source organism: Acidimicrobiales bacterium (assembly GCA_043721635.1). Lineage (GTDB taxonomy): Bacteria > Actinomycetota > Acidimicrobiia > Acidimicrobiales > RAAP-2 > RAAP-2. Next base: position 694 of record JAYSQJ010000067.1, read on the forward strand.
TCGTGCACGTGTCGCTCCTGCCCGGAGGCCAGCTCGCACTGCCGTGGAACCCCCAGTACAACGCGCTCACCTACGTGCTCGCCGGACAGGGCACCGTCGGCGTCGACCGCCAGCCGATTCGAGAGGGCCAGATGGCCGTGCACGTGGACGGTGACTTCCTGGCCTTGTCGGCCAGCGACACCCAGGACTCGCGCACCCAGGCCTTGGAGGTACTGGTCATCGGCGGTGAGCCGATCCGCGAGCCCGTGGCCGCCTACGGCCCCTTCGTCATGAACACGAAAGCCGAGCTGCAACTGGCCTTCGACGACTACCAGGCCGGCCGGCTCGGCCAGATCCCCGCCAATCACATCTAGTCGGACGCCTCGCGGTGCACGAGGAACGTCCCCGATGCGCGGCTGACGAGCTTGCCCTCCTCGCTCGAGATCGACGCCTCGGCGTAGGCGATCTGACGCGTGAGGCGTACCACCTCGCCGCGCACCTCGTAGCACGACGCGAGCGCCGCGGGGCGCAGCAGCTCCGAGGTCATCTCGATTGTCGCCTGAGTGCGGTTCCGTCCGACCAGCGCGGCGTTGATGGCGAAGTTCATCGCCGCGTCCAGCAGCACTGAGTGGACCCCGGCCTGGACCATCCCGTGGGGGTTGCAGGCCAGCTCGGTCGGCGTGAACCGTCCCGAGACCCAGCCGAGGTCCTCGCCGTCGACCCCGTAGGCGTCGAACGAACCGCCCACCGCGCCGATGATCGCCATGCCCCCGTCGCCGAGCCAACGATCCATGTTCTTGCGCTGCGCCGCCACGGATGTGACGATAGCGCCTGCCCCAATTAGGCTTCGCGCCGTGGGTGTACGCCCACGCACGACGAGAGGGACGCACATGCCAGTAGCGGTCATTGTGGATGCCGTTCGCACCCCCGGGGGCAAGCGCAACGGGAAACTGAAGAACTGGCACGCGGTCGATCTCGCGTCAGAGGCCCTGCGGGCCATCGCGAGTCGCAACAACCTCGACCCGGCCCTGGTCGACGACGTCATCATGGGCTGCGTGTCGCAGGTCGGTGAGCAGGCCTTCAACGTCGGGCGCAACGCCGTGCTCGCCGCCGGCTGGCCCGAGTCGGTGCCGGCCACCACTATCGACCGCCAGTGCGGCTCATCCCAGCAGGCCCTGCACTTCGCCGCGCAGGGCGTGATGTCCGGCGCCTACGACATCGTCGTCGCCGCCGGCGTCGAGGTGATGTCGCGTGTGACCATGGGCTCCTCGATCGGCAAGGACGTCGGCTTCCCCTTCGGCCCGCGCGTGCTGGCCCGCTACGAGCCGGTCGGCGGCTTGAAGAACCAGGGGATCGGCGCCGAGATGATCGCCGACCAGTGGGGCATCACTCGCGAGGACCTCGACGCCTACTCTGTCGAGAGCCACCGGCGCGCCGCCCAGGCGACCGCCGAGGGCCGCTTCGAGCGCGAGATCATTGCGGTGCACGTGCGCGACGAGGAGGGACGGTCGACCGACGAGGTGATGACCACCGACGAGGGCATCCGCCCCGATTCGACGCTCGAGACGCTGGCGAACCTGAAGCCGGCCTACAAGGAGGGTGGCAAGGTCACCGCCGGCAACTCGTCCCAGATCACCGACGGCGCGTCGGCCGTGCTCATCATGAGTGAGGAGAAGGCTCGCGAGTTGGGCTACACCCCGCGCGCCCGGTTCCACGCCTTCGCCCTGGCCGGCGTCGACCCCGTCACGATGCTCACGGGCCCGATCCCCGCCACCACCAAGGTCCTCGAGCGGGCCGGCCTGACGCTCGACGACATCGACCTCATCGAGATCAACGAAGCCTTCGCGTCGGTCATCCTCGCCTGGCAGAAGGAGCACAAGGCCGACCTGTCGAAAGTGAACGTCAACGGCGGTGCGATCGCACTGGGCCACCCGCTCGGCGCGTCGGGTGCCAAGCTGTGCGCGACGCTCTTGCACGAGCTCGAGCGCACGGGCGGTCGCTACGGCCTGATCACGATGTGCGAGGGCGGCGGACTCGCCAACGCGACCATCATCGAACGGCTCGGTTGACCATACGGCGGTGACGCCAGTTGGACACCCGACGACCGAGCCGCGCCTCGTGG
>JAYSQJ010000068.1:0-4157 GCA_043721635.1 Acidimicrobiales bacterium
ATGAGCGAGTTCGCCACCTACCTGAAGCTCGGCACCGCCGCGGTCGTGCTCGCCATGATCGAAGACCGCAACACCGTCCTGCGCGACTACAACATGGCGTCGCCGATCAACGCATTGCGCGACATCTCCTACGACCTGTGGAGCAAAGAGCCAGTCAAGCTCTCGAACGGCCGCGACCTCACGGCGCTCGAGATTCAAGACGACCTGTGCGAGCGCGCGGAGCAGTTCCTCGAAGGCCACAGCCTTCCCGACGACCAGGTCCACGCCGTGCAATTGTGGCGCGAGGTCATTGAGCAGTATCGCAACGACCCGATGGCGCTGGCCGACCGCGTCGACTGGATCGCCAAGCTACAGATCATCGAGCGCGAGCGCGAGCGCAGCGGCGTCGCGTTGAGCGACCCGAAGATCGCGCTGATCGACCTGCTCTACCACGACACCAACTTCGACCGGGGTCTCTACTACCGGCGTCAGGCCCGTGGTCACTTCCGCCGGGTCGTCACCGATGAGCAGGTGGCACTAGCCACCCACACACCACCGCCGACGACGCGCGCGCACATGCGAGGCACCTTCATCAAGGCCGCCAAGGAGTGGCGCCGCGACTACACCGTCGACTGGGTTCACCTCAAGTTGAACGACGAGATGCAGCGCACCGTGTTGCTGAAGGATCCATTCAAGAGCACCGACGACCGCTTCCAGAAGCTTCTCGCCTCGCTCGAGCGCCACGGCTGACCCGACTAGCCTTGATCCGTGCCTGAAGACGCTCCCGCCGAACCCATCGTCTTCGATACGCCCACAATGGAGCCGGACGAAGTAACGCCGCCCGTGCCGCCACGGCGCCACCGACACGTCATTGTCGAGTGGGTCGTCATCGTCGTGGCGGCGGTGCTCGTCTCGTTCTTCATGCGTACCTTCGCCTTCCAGACCTTCTACATTCCGTCCGCCTCGATGCAGCCCACCCTGCTGGTCGGCGACCGGATCATTGTCTCAAAGCTGAGCGTCGACTTCGGCACCATCAATCGCGGCGACATCCTTGTCTTCAAGGCGCCACCGGCTGAGAACTGTGGTGAACCCGTCACCGACCTCGTGAAGCGGGTCATCGGAATACCGGGCGACCAACTGACCTCCAAGGGCAACACCATCTACGTTAACGGCGCACCGTTCGCCGAGAATTGGTCGCACAGCGAACCGTTGGGCCAGGCGATCGGCCACGTCACGGTCCCCGCTAATCAGTACTTCATGATGGGCGACAACCACAACGATTCTTGCGACAGCCGGATGTGGGGGACCGTGCCCCGCTCGGACATCATCGGCAAGGCCTTCCTCAGAATCTGGCCCCTGGGCCGACTCGGCTTCCTCTAACCCGGCCCCTACAATGGTCTGGTGTTCAGTCTGAGTCCAATCAAGATCATGGTGATCGTCGCCGTGGTCCTGCTGCTCCTCGGCCCGGACAAACTGCCCGAAGTGGCCCACAAGCTGGGATCAAGTTGGCGGGCCCTCAAACGGATTCAGGAGCGTGTCGAATCCGAGGTCCGCGAGGCCCTGCCCGATCTGCCGAGCTCGGGCGATATCGCTCGCATGGCGCGCAGCCCGGTGAACCTGCTCAACCAACTGGCCAGCCAAGTCGACGCCAAGGAGTCGGGGCCCGACCTCAGCGTGCCCTTCCACCTCGACGAGCCCGAATCGCCAGCGTCCCTGATCTCGCCGCAGACTCCACGCCCACCCCCCGTCCGAGCAGAGAACTCCATACTGCCGCCCGATCCGTCGCTGAACTAGGCCTGTCGTGTCGCGCTTCCGCAAAGCCGCCTCCGGCATGACGCTGGCCGAGCACCTCGCCGAGGCGCGTCAGCGCTTCCTCATCTCGGCGGCGACGCTGCTTATCTTCGGGGTCGTGTCGTTCATCATCTATCCGACGATTCTGAACATCTTGCGCCAGCCCTACTGCGCCGCCGCGCCGAACCACTGCGTGTTTCTGGCCTTTAACCCGTTGGACGGCCTGACGCTGCGGATCAAGATCGGTTTCTTCGGCGGTCTGCTCTTCTCGTCACCGGTTCTGTTTTGGCAGGCGTGGCGATTCATCACGCCGGGTCTCAAGGGCAAAGAGCGCCAGTACGCCGTCCCCTTCGTGGGAGTCTCGCTCCTCTTCTTCGTGTCCGGCGTGACGGTGGCGTATTTCAGTTTCGGCCATGCGATCAAGTTCCTCCAGGCAATCGGTGGCAAATCGCTACTCAACGAGTACAACCCGAACCAGTACTTGACGTTGTTCCTCTTGATGATGTTCGTCTTCGGCCTCGCGTTCGAATTTCCAGTGGTACTCGTCGCATTGGAGCTGGCCGGTCTCGTGACTCCAGCCCAGCTCCTGCGGACCTGGCGCTACGCACTCATCGGGATCACAATCGTCTCAGCGGTCATCACGCCCAGTGGCGACCCGCTGTCGATGATGGCGCTGGCGCTTCCGCTCACGTTCTTCTACTTTCTCGCCATCGGTGTCGGCAAGCTGATGCGGAAGTGATCGGCCAGGACTACCGAAGCCGCTTCGTCGACAGCCTTGCCTTTGGCCTGGACCGCTTCCAAATCGAGGCCATCGACGCAATCGACGAGCACGTCAACGTCCTCGTGAGCGCCCCCACCGGATCCGGCAAGACGCTGGTGGCCAACTACGCGATCGGTCGGGTACTCGAGCGCGGCGAGCGGGCCTTCTACACAACGCCGCTGAAGGCGCTCTCAAACCAGAAGTACCACGAGCTGAGCACACTGTACGGACCTGGTCGCGTCGGTCTCTTGACCGGCGACACGTCGATCAACCGCAACGCCGACGTGATCGTGATGACCACCGAGGTGTTGCGCAACATGCTGCTCACCGAGTCCAACCAGCTGATGACCCTTGGCCTCGTGGTCCTCGATGAGGTTCACTACCTGCAGGACCCGTTCCGCGGGGGAGTGTGGGAGGAGGTCATCATCCTGACGCCCTCGGTCGTGCGATTCGTGGCGCTCTCCGCCACCATCGGAAACGCGGACTTCATTGGGGAGTGGTTCAGCGAGGTCCGCGGTCCAACCGCCATCGTCGTCGAGAAGACCCGTCCCATTCAGTTGCACAACCACCTGGCCGTCGTACGCCGCGGTCAGCCCGGCGCCGAGATCCTCGACCTGCTCGATGGAGCGCGGCTCTCGGACGAGTCACGTCGGATCGACAATTTGATGAAGGCGACGCGCAAATTCCGTCCCGGCCCGAAATGGAAAGGTCCCAGGACGAGCGCGCCGCCGCCACCCTTTCGCGCCCCCCGACGTAGTGAGTTGCTGCACGCACTCGAACGCGAGGACCTTCTGCCGGTCATCGTCTTCATATTCTCGCGCGCGGCCTGCGATGACGCGGTGCACCAGTGCCGTCGCGATGGGCTCTTGTTCACCACTCCCGAGGAACGCCACGAGATCGAGCGAATCGCCCACGCGAGGCTGGCCGGGTTCTCCGACGAGGACCTTCGGGCGCTCGAGTACGACGACTTCATGGACTGCTTGCGCCGCGGACTCTCCATGCATCACGCCGGGATGGTGCCGGCCTTCCGCGAGATTGTCGAAGCCTGCTTCGAGTTGAATCTGCTCGCGGTCGTCTTCGCCACCGAGACGCTCGCGCTCGGGGTTAACATGCCCGCGCGTTCGGTCGCGCTCGAACGATTTTCCAAGTACTCCGACGCCGGTCGCAAGTTCCTCACCAGTGGCGAGTTCTCCCAGATGACCGGTCGGGCCGGCCGACGTGGGCTCGACGACGAGGGCCACGCCATTGTCTGCTTCGCCAACGAGGTGGCATTGGCGGACGTTGGTCGGGTGGCCCTGGCCCCGCCGTCGGACCTGCATTCGTCTTTTCGTCCGACCTACAACTTCACCGCGAACCTGATCAACCACTTCGAGTTCGCCACCGCCCTTGAAGTCGTGCAGCGGTCCTACGCCCAATTCGAGACCGACCGTCGACCGACCGGTTCCAAGCGACCTTTGGGCGACCAGATGGTGGCTCGCCACCACGTCCTCGAAGAGCTCGGCTACGCCGTGGGCTGGGAGCTTACGGCAAGCGGGCAGTTACTGCGTTCGATCTACCACGAGTGCGACCTGCTCATCGCCGAGTCGATCAGCGCCGGCGTCTTCGAGGAGCTCGAGCCGGCCCAGCT
>JAYSQJ010000069.1:0-3154 GCA_043721635.1 Acidimicrobiales bacterium
TACGGCCGCGCGGCCTTCCTGCTGCTCGGCGCGCACATGGCCGAGAGCACCGACCACTGCCTCGTGGGCTTCGAGCTCGACCGCGCGCTGGTGGGCGACCTGCCGGTCTCGCGCGGCACCTGCATCGTCGACGATGACGGCGTCCTGACGGGGATCGTCGAGCGCAGGAACGTCCACGCGACCCTCGATGGCTACGACGCCGACGACGGTCTCGAGCCGGTGTCGCTATCGCCCCTCGAGACGGTCTCGATGAACCTGTGGGGCTTCCAACCCGAGATCATCGCGCTGATGCACGAGGCGATCGACCAGCACGACTTCTCCGAGGACCCCGAGATCCAGTTGTCGACGTTCGTCGGCCAGATCCTCGGCACGAGTGCGATGCGCTTCGACGTGCTCTCGACCCGTTCGCGCTGCATCGGCATCACGCACGCCAAGGACCTGCCCGTGGCCCAGCTGCTCGTGCGCCTCGAGATTGAGTCGGGCAACCGTCCCGAGTACGCCTTCATCGAGGAATGATTTAGCGCCAGTCCCTCGACGGCGTGGTCGCCCCCAAGGTCAATGGCTCGACAAACTCGGCCGACAGGGCGACGCTCCCCTGGCCCCGTTGGAGCGATCCCCGGATAAGTAGGGCCGGCGAGCTGCGCGCCACCGACCGCCAGCGCGCCCACGCCCCCTTGGAGAAGATCACGTTGACGTGACCGGTCTCGTCCTCGAGGTTGACGAAGACCGCGCCATTGGCCGTCTCGGGGTGCTGGCGGTGCGTCACCACCCCCGCGACGAGGACCCGGGGGCTCTCCACCGCGAAGAGCGCGTCGGCCCGGGTGACGCCGCGCTCGTTGAGCTCGGCGCGCACCAACGCCATTGCCGTGGCCTCGGGAGTGAGGCCCATCGACCACAGGTCGTCGGCGACTCGCTCCATCTCACTCGTCGTCGGCAGGGCCGGGGCGCGTAGTCCCGTCACCACGCCCGCCAATCGGTCGGAGGTGCCCTGGGAGGCGGCCCCGGCCGACCACGCCAGCGCCCGGCGGCTCGGACCGAACGAGTCGAGGGCGCCCGCTGCAGCGAGCACCTCGAGGTGGTGCTGCTGGACCTGCGCGCGGCGCACGAGGTCCTGGGAGTCGCGCCACGGCGCGCCCGCGGCGATGCGCGTGGCGAGCTCGGTGCCGATCGCGCGCAGCGCTCCGAGTCCGAGACGCACGACCGGGCTCTCCCGCGAGCCCTCGAGCGAGGCGCCCGACGCCGAGGCGTTCACGTCGGGACGTCGCACCACCACGCCGTGGCGCTGCGCGTCGGCCACCAGGCTCTGCGGCGACCAGAAGCCCATCGGCTGGGCGTTCAGCAGCGAGACGAGGAACGCCGCCGGGTAGTGGTGCTTGATCCACGCCGAGCAGTAGACGAGGTGGGCGAAGGAGACCGAGTGGGACTCGGGGAAGCCGAAGTTCGCGAACGCCGACAGCGCGTCGAAGAGCTGGTCGGCTGCCGCACCCGTGACACCGTTCTGCGCCATGCCGGCGTAGAAGCGGCTCTTCAACTTCATCATGCGCAGCTCCGAGCGCTTGGCGGCCATGGCCTGGCGCAGCTCGTCGGCCTCGGCCGGCGAGAAGCCGGCGATCGCCACGGCCATCTCCATCAACTGCTCCTGGAAGAGCGGTACGCCGAGCGTGCGACGCAGTATCGGCTCGAGGCGCGGGTGCGGGTACGTGACGGGCTCGTCGCCGCGGCGCCGGCGGATGTAGGGGTTCACCGCGTTGCCCTGGATCGGGCCGGGGCGGATCAGCGCCACCTCGATCACGAGGTCGTAGAAACACCGCGGCCGCACTCGCGGCAACGTCGCCATCTGCGCGCGCGACTCGACCTGGAAGACGCCCACCGTGTCGGCCTCGCACAACAGGTCGTACACGGCGTCCTCCTGGGGCAGCGACCCGAGGTCGATCGTCGTGGCGTGGAAGGCCTGCACCTGGTTGACGGCCTTGTGCAGAGCGTCGAGCATCCCGAGGCCCAGGAGGTCGAACTTCACGAGGCCGATCGCCGCGCAGTCGTCCTTGTCCCACTGCAGCACGGTGCGTCCGGGCGTGCGGCCCCACTCGACCGGACAGACCTCAATGACCGGCCGGTCGCAGAGCACCATGCCGGCCGAGTGGATGCCGAGGTGGCGGGGCCGGTTCAGCAACTGGGTGGCCATGGTCGTGACCAGGGCCGGCACGTCGGGTCCGAGCGCGGTCATGGTGTGGCGGTCGACGCCGTCGCGCAGGTCGTTGGCCTCCTCCTCGGAGAACCCGAAGGCCCGCGCGACGTCGCGCAGCGCCGAGCGCGGGCGGTAGGTGATGACCGCGGCGACCTGGGCCGCGTGACGACGCCCGTAGCGGCCGTAGACGTACTGGATCACCTCCTCGCGCCGGCCGGACTCGATGTCGACGTCGATGTCCGGCGGGCCGTCGCGCGCCGGCGACAGGAAGCGCTCGAAGAAGAGGTTGAGCTTCACCGCGTCGGCGTTGGTGATGCCGAGCGAGAAGCAGACCGCTGAGTTCGCCGCCGAGCCGCGTCCCTGGCAGTAGATGTCCTGGCGTCGGCAGAACTCGGTGATGTCCCAGACCGTGAGGAAGTAACCGGCGAAGCCGAGGGTCCCAATGACGCCCAGCTCGTGGTCGATCTGTCGCCACGCCCCGGGCACGCGCTCGTTCCCGCGAGTGCCGTAGCGCCCCGTCGCGCCCTCTTCGACCAGCTGCTCGAGGTACGACTGCTCGTCCATCCCCGCCGGCGTCGCGAACGGCGGCAGGTTGGGGGCGACGAGGCGCAGGTCGAAGGCGAGGGACAGCGCGAGCTCGCCGGCCGCGTCGACGACGCCGGGCCAGCGCGCGAAGCGTCGACGCTGCTCGGCGTCGCTGCGCAGGTGCGCGAGCGGCGACGCGTTGAGCCAGCCCTCCATCTCCTCGAGGCTCTGGCGAGCACGGATCGCCGAGAGCACGTTGGCCCGCGCGAACGCGTCGGGCGTGGCGTAGTGCACGTTGTTGGTCGCCACCAGCGCGACGTCGTGGCGCACGGCGAGCTCGGCCAGGACGTCGTTGCGCGCCACGTCGTCGGGGGCCCCGTGGTCCCAGAGCTCGACCGCGACGTTCTCGCGTCCGAAGGCCCGGGTGAGACGCTCGAGCGCTCG
>JAYSQJ010000070.1:0-3463 GCA_043721635.1 Acidimicrobiales bacterium
CGCCATCCCGCCATCGAGAACGACTTCGTGAGCGTGTAGAGCTCGACGCAGCACTCCCTGGCGCGCGGCACCTGGAGGATCGAGGGCGGCCGGTAGCCGTCGAAGCCCAGGTCGGCGTAGGCGAAGTCGTGGCAGATCACGACCGCGTGCTCGAGGGCGAAGCCGACCAGGCGCTCCATGAAGGCCAGGTCCACGCACGCACTCGTGGGATTGTGCGGGAACGAGCAGATGATGGCCCGCGGCTTCACGTCGGCCCCCTCCCACGCGGCGACGAGCCCGTCGAAGAAGTCGTCGCCGGGGTCGTTGGTGCTGGTGCCCGGGTCGTGCATGGGCACGGTGATCACCTGCGCCCCGGCGAAGCCCGGGCCGGCGAGGTGGATCGGGTAGCTCGGGCTCGGCACGATGGCGCTGTCACCCGGCCCGAGCAGTACCCACATCAGGTGGGTCAGACCCTCCTTGGCGCCGATGGTCGTCACCACCTCGGAGTCGGGGTCGAGCTCGACGTCGAAGAGGCTCCGGTAGCGCGTGGCGATGGCGAGGCGCAGGTTGGGGATGCCGCGACTGGCGCTGTAGCGGTGGTTGCGCGGGTTGCGCACGGCCTCGGCCAGCTTGGCGACCGCCACGTCGGGGCTCGGCAGGTCGGGGTTCCCGAAGCCGAAGTCGATCACGTCGCGCCCCGTCGCGCGCGCCTCGGCCTTCAATCCGTTGATCTGGGCGAAGACGTAGGGCGGGAGTCCGTTGATGCGACGAAATTCCATCGTTGCAACTTACTTAGTCACCGGGTCGAACGCCATTCACCCAAGGCCTCGATCGGCGCCTCCGGGCTGAGGATCGCCCACGTCGCCCCGGCGGCGGCCAGAGCGTCGAGTCGGGGCATCAGGTCCGGGGGCGCGGGGCCGGCCCAGTTCACCGGACCGCGCCTGGCCACCTCGCGCACCCGGTCGTCGTCAGCGTTCCAGAGGTTCACCGTGGCGCCGAGCTCGCGCGCCAAGTCGTTGGTCGCCTCGGCCCCGGCCCCGATCCACACCGGCATCACTGGGGCGAGGGCGAGGGCGGTCTCTCGGATCAAGGCCCGTCGGACGTCGGGCGAGAGCAAAGCTAGTCCGTAGGCCTCGTTCTCGGGGGCCGAGAGGTGGTCGCCGGCGCCGAGCGCCGCGATGACGCGGCCCGGCGCGATCCGCTCCAGGGTCCGGAACTCGCCCACCAGGTGTTCGGTGCCGACGAGCCCGACGCGCGCGACCAGTGGTCCGACCACGAGCCCGTCGTAACGCCGGGCGATCGCCGCGAGCAGCGCGAACGGGGCGAGCGACGGGCGCCGCGGCGAGCCCATCGGCCAGAGGTGGTCGTAGGCGAAGACGCCGTCGAGCCGCGCCCGCGCGGCCTCGTCGGCGAGGGCGAACGCGTCGTCGCCCCCACCCCGGAAGGTCGGCAGCAGGACGCCCAGTCTCACGAATCGCGCTCGAAGGCGACCAGAGCGGCGCCCATCGCCCCGGAACGGGGACCGAACATCGACGAGGTGACGGTGATCGCCGGACGGGCGCTGTAGCCCTCCACGAGGTCCACGAGGTACTCCCGCGCCGAGGGCAGGACGAGTTCGGACGCGCTCGAGAGCCCGCCGCCGATCACGAAGTGGCCGCAGTCGAGGATCGCGGCGAGGTTCGCCAGTCCCAGCGCGAGCCACCAGCCGACCTCCCTCATGAGCATCACCGCTTCGTCGAGGCCCTGGGCGGCGGCGGCCGTCACGTCTTCGGCGCGCACGGAGGCCGCGTTGCCGCACTCGGTCACGAGCGTCGGCAGGCGGCCCGCGATGGCCGCCTCGCGCGTCAGACGGTGGAGTCCCCCGCCCGAGGCGTAGCGCTCCCAGCAGCCGTGGCCCCCGCAGTGGCAGGCCGCGCCGCGCGCCACTACGACCATATGGCCGATCTCGCCCGCGAAGCCGCTGCGCCCGCGCACCAGCTGGCCGTCGGCCACGACGCCCCCACCGATGCCCGTGCCGAGGGTGACCATCACGAAGTCGTCGATGCCGCGACCAGCGCCCCACTCGTGCTCGGCGAGCGCGGCGCAGTTGGCGTCGTTCTCGCAGAATACGATCGAGCTGGAGAGCGACTGGCCGAGCAGCGCTCCGAGGTCGGCGCCCGAGGCGGTCTGGAGGTTCGGCGCGAAGGCCAGTCGCCCGTCGCGGCGCATCATCCCCGGTAGCCCGATGCCGACGGGCACGTCACCGGGCCGTACTCCCTGGCGAGCGCACAGCTCCTTGATCAGTTCGGTGAGGACCTTGGCGGTCGCCGCGCCGGCCCCGTCACTGTGGTCGTGGGGTGTCTGGGCCTGGACCTCGCTCAGCACGCGTCCGTCGCGCGCGACGATCAGCGCCAGGGCCTTCGTCCCGCCGACGTCGACGCCAATCGCCACGTCGGTCATGCCAGCTGCTCGGCCCGCGCCTTCAACTCATGAAGGGCCTGTGTCTGGATGCGGTAGGCCGCCCGGGATTTGATGAACGACGGGATTGGCACGAGGAGATCGACCTCGAGTTCGTAGGTGACCTTCGTCCCCGCGCCCGACGGCTCGAAGCGGTACTGGCCGTTCAGGGTCTCGGTGAGGTCGCCCTCGATCTGGTGCCAGGACAGTTGCTCGGGGACCTGGGTGTAGTCGTAGCGCAGCGTGTAGGTCGTCGAGCGCCCGAAGGCGGCGGCGCGGAACTCGACCTCGAGCGCTCGGCCTTCGGCGTCGCGTTGCACCACCTCGATCCGCTTGAGGTCGCCGACCCACTTCGCGTAGTGCTCGAAGTCGGTCACGACCTCGTAGACGGCGAGGGGCGACGCGTTCACCACTATTGATTCTGTCGCTCGTTGCGCCACGGCACCTCCCTGACTTCTACCTTACGACAGTTGGAAATCGGCCCCGAAGTGGTCGAATGGCGCCAAGTCGTACGAGAGTTGCGCGGCGAGCCGGTCCCACTCGAATCGCTGCACGGCAACCTCCCTCGCCCGACGTCCGTACGAAATCCGTCGCTCGTCGTCCACGACGAGTGCACGAATCGCGTCGGCGAGGGCGTCGTCACTGCGCGAATGGGCGACGACGGTGCCGGTGACGCCGTCGAGCACCGCCTCGTGACTGCCGCCCGAGCGCCCGGCGACCTGGGCGACGCCGGACGCGGCCGCCTCAAGGAAGACAATGCCGAAACCCTCCTGCTCCAGTCCGAGCCACCGGCTCCGACAGTCCATCACCATGAGGTCGCTCGCCCCGAGCCACGACACCAGCTGATCGTCGGGGACCCGCCCGAGGAACGTCACCGGCGCGTGCAACTTCGCCGCCATCCGTTCGAGGCGGGCGCGGTCACGGCCGTCGCCGCCGATCGCCACGCGCAATCGGGGGAACTCCTCGCCGAGGCGCGCCGAGGCGTGGATCAGCGTGTCCATGCCCTTGCGCGGCACCAGTCGCGAATACGAGCTCACGAGGAACACGT
>JAYSQJ010000071.1:0-9447 GCA_043721635.1 Acidimicrobiales bacterium
TTTGGCAGGCGTGTTCAGTTAAGCGTGGATGCCCCCATCGCTTTCAATGAGTTGTCCATTAATCCAGGCCCCTTCTTGCGAGCAAAGAAATGCCACTAGGCGAGCGCAGTCTTCGGGTGTGCCAAGTCGACCAAGTGGCGTCGCACTGGCGAATCTTTCTTTGTCATCGTCGGTCATCCATCCAGTGTCAGTCGGACCAGGGTTGATCGCATTCGACGTGATTCCCAATGTTGCAAACTCGCGAGCCGCTGCCACTGTGATTCGGTCGAGCGCACCCTTACTGGCTCCGTAGGGAAGGTTTCCGGCGGTGTGATCGCTCGTGAGGCTGACGATTCGGCCGGTTCCGAAAGGTCCTGGGAACCTCTTCGCGAATTCTCTAATCATGAGCCAACTTCCGCGGGCGTTGACGGCAAAGTGCCGATCAAAGCTGTCGATCGTGGTGTCGAGAATATTCGAGTCGACGGATTCGCAGTGACTGAGAACCAAGACTCTCGGCGCCCCCAGTTGGTCACACACTTGGTCGAGGACGTCGTTGGGCGCTTGGGGATCTCCGAGGTCGGCTTCGATTGCCGCGCACCGCCTACCTAGTTCGTGGATGTGAGAGACGAGCCGAGGCGCAAAGGACACATCACGGACACCGTGAACTCGCTCATCGTAGGGATGCCACCAGGTGAACGCCACGTCGTTGCCCTGTTTGGCGAGGGCGAGAGCGATGGCAGCCCCGATTCCCTCTGGACGTCCAGTTCCCGTCACGAGCGCAATGGTGCTATCGGCCATGGACTCCATTATCCACTACTCGACCGACCCCATAGCGTTGGTCACTCGGTCGTGGGCAGTTGACGAATTCACCCGTCGGAGAGTTGGCGAGTGGGCTCTCAGATACCAGTACATCGCCCAACCACCAGTTCGTGCGCATGCTGGTCGATCGTCGTGCACGTCGCACCCGCGTCGCGTACGCCTTTGGGAATACTGTGGATCGTGGTGACGAGCGAGATTTGGGATGATGAGACTGCGGCACGTTACGACGCGGACGCTGCTGACCGATTCGCCCCCGGGGTGTTGGGCCCGACTGTGAATTTCCTTTCTCGGCTCGCGGGCTCGGGCGCCGCACTCGAATTCGCCATCGGCACCGGACGTGTTGGGATTGGACTCGCGACTCGGGGCGTAGCGGTGACGGGCATCGAACTCTCCGAACCGATGGCGAGCCATCTACGCCGCAAGGTTGACGAATCGACGCTCCCCGTCTTTGTGGGCGACATGGCGACGACTGTGGTGCCTGGTGAATTCTCACTGGTCTACCTCGTCTGGAACGGCATTTCCAACCTATTGACTCAGGAGGCGCAGGTGCGGTGCTTCAAGAATGCGGCTCAGCACCTGTCCTCCGGGGGAAGATTTGTAATTGAGCTGTGGATTCCGCCACTTCGTCGCCTCCCACCGGGCCAAGTTGCGGTCCCCTTCAGCGTTGGCGAGGGACACCTGGGATTCGATACCTATGACACGGCGACGCAGCGCTGCACGTCGCACCATTACCGACGCGACACGGATGGCACCATTGGGTACGAGACTGGACACTTCCGCTATATGTGGCCGTCCGAATGTGACCTCATGGCCACTCTCGCTGGGTTGGAATTCGAAAGTCGTGTTGCCGACTGGGACGGAAGCCCCTTTACCTCCGAAAGCGAGAGTCACATCTCAGTGTGGCGTAAGCCCTAGCAGGGTTGATGGAGACGTCGCCCTCCACCTGCAGATACGGCCGAGCCTTACTCCCGTTATCGAGAGCGCCACTCGACCGTCCGCCCTTGGATGGTGTACGTCGGCCCTGCGTAACTGCGGGAACATCAAGCACGGGTGGGAACCTTCTCGCCAATCTCGTGAGACGAAATTGAGACAGCTCGCGCGTTCAGCAGTCCCGAGCTGACAACCACCAGAAGCGCGAGAAATCCCACTCCGGCTCCCCAGAGGCACATCATTTCTCCCGGACCACGGGTCCACCACAAGGGTTCTTGCGAGAACCAATGAGGCAATCCCGTGCCCAATGCACCGGCCAACACAACGAGCGTGCCGACGGCCATCACTACTGGTGGCCACTTTCTCAACCGGTTTCCCGATAGGACACCGAACAGAGCCACTCCGGCACCAACTAACAGAGCTGCCCCGACGAGGATGACGACGCCAGCGACCGAATACCAGAACCCCGCATTGAATTCGTCCAACTGATAAATCGTGAAAAATCCAAATGAGAAACGCGGGCTCGACGTTTGACCTTCGAGATGAAACCAGGTTGAGAAGGTTCCGACCCCAACGATGACGCCTCCCACGAAACTCAGCGCGCCAGCAATACGATTCGCACGATTCATGGGAACGGACAAGATCACTCCTGATTTCGCTCTTCAATCGCATCGTAACTGGTCGAGACGCCATTTCTCGAGCGCCCAGTCAATGCGTTGGTTTCCCTGATCGGCGCCTCACCGTAGCGGTCCACGACCAGACTCTTCAATCGGATTGTGCACACGACCAGACTCTCCAATCGGATTGTGCAAGTTGGTCCGTTGACGCCAGCTCCTTAACAGTGCTGCAGGATTAGGCGCCAAAGTGATACTGATTCGAAGACCACAATTACTCGGGCACATTCACAGACGATTGCGGTGCGATTCACAGTGCTTACACAATCGCTATCGGTACCGTGTAGTTACATCTAATAGAGGATCACCATGACAATGTTTAAATCCCCAGCCTTTCCAGTCGTACAATCCGTCCTCGGACGGTTGACCGCGATCATCCTCCTCTCGTCCGGACTCGTAGTGGCGACGAGCGCCGTGTCGGGTGCCTCGGCGAACGACGGCAGCGGGACAATGACGACTCCGACGACCAGCGTCGCTTATGGATCGACCGGAAACACGATCGTCTTCACCTACAGCGCCGCCACCGGCGGTATGACCAGTGGTGAGGTGGATGTTACGGTCCCCAACGGTTGGTCGGCACCGGCGACCACGACCAAGGTGGCCGGCTACACCACGGCCAGTACCGGCAGCGTTGTCGTGAGCGGCCAAACGATCAAGGTCACCGGCGTCACTCTCGCTTCGGGCTCGGTCCTCACCGTCACCTACGGCGCGACCAAGGGCGGCAGCCCCGGCGCGACGGCCAGTTCAACGATCGGCGCGGCGACCTGGGTCACACTCCAGAAGTCCACGGCGACCGGCACACTGACCGGCATCGCGGCCTCGCCCTCGATCACCGTCAGCCCCGGCATCGCCAAGCTCGCCACCCCGGCGGCTCCGACGGTCGTCGCGGTGTCGCCCACGTCAATCACGGTGAACTTCAAACCCAACGCGAACGCCCAGAGCAGCACGATCACCATCTACCTCGCCCACAGCCATGCAGCCGTCAAGGTCATCACGGGTAACACGACCGGCTCGGCCACGGTCACGGGCCTGACCGCGGGCGACACGTACTACGTCACAATCACTTCAATCGGTAACGGCACCACCTACTCGAACTCGCTAGAGGGTGCGCGCTCCGCCAATGTCACCCCGGGCGTCCTGACCATCACCGTACGGAATTTCACCGTCGTGGTGGGTGGAACCGTGAACATGAGCACCTCCGTTTCGGGTCTCACGTCGAGCGACCAGGCGATGGTTTCCCAGGTCACCTACACCTACTTCGGTAAAGGCTCCACGACCTATGGTCCCTCGACCACGGTGCCCAAGGCCATTGGCACCTACTCGGTGATGCCCTCCGGCGCGGCGGTAGTGATCTCACCCAGTGTCGACCAGGCGATCTACGCAAAGACGTACAACTACGTGGCGGGCACGCTCACAATTCTCCCGCGCACCACGGCTGTTCCCCACGCCATCCGGGTTGTCGGTACGGCCTGGACCGGTCGAACCGTAGTGGTGACCATCGTCGGCACGGGTTTCTACGGCCAGCCGCGGATCATCAGCAGCACCGGGCGTGCGACGACGGCGCTGGTCATACGTGACAATGGCCGACTGCTCACAGTTCGCGTCACGGTGAAGCTTGGTACCCCTCGAGGTGTGCACGTTTTCAAGATCATCTTCTCGAACGGCCTGTCCACCAACGTGAGGTACAACCAGCGTTAACCGTGTTGCTTGACCGATTGCCCTGAAGCCCCCTCCGCATGGAGGGGGCTTCAGGGCTTCACAGCTGCTGGTTCTTCGTCAGTTGAATCATCCGTCCCAGGTGGCAGGTTCCTTGCACCTGGGTGAAATTATCAATCAGTTCATTGGTGGGAATGCCGGCGTCTTCGGTGAAGGCCGCTACCGCTGCACCTCCGGCCGCGTGAATGGTGGAAGCTACATCCCGACTGGCTACGACGAAGGAACTTCACCCGTTCCCCCACCAATTGACTTCGAGGACGGGTGCCGTGGCGTCTAATGGGAACTGTCGATCAGCTCGTCACCAGTGTGCGGCGGTAGTCAGGTTTCGTTGGTCCCGCGAGCAGATTCTGGAGGATGGATACTCGGGCCCTGCAAATTGCCAAAGATGGCCGTTGTGTGTTTGAAACCGCGATAGCAACGTTCCAGTCAGAGGCCCTACGACGAAGCGACAAGCGAGGGGGAAATCCCGTGGCGTGCGAGTGGCGTTGCGGTCTTCATGGCCAGTATCACGGCTGCGTGGAGTCGGGCGAGCGTGGTCCCGCCGTCGGCGACGGTGACGAACTGGCCGAGTGGACCGCGGATGATCGGCAATGCGACGTCCCCTGGGACGATCTTGACTCGTGGCGCTGGGGTCATCGCGCCGGCGATTGACGACGCCAGTGGATCGCTGACCTACTTGCGGCCCCTTAGCAACTCCATCACCATGCCCAACGCGCATAACGTCGCACCGCTGTATCTGCCGGCCTACCCAGTCGAATCGGGCTTTGATCCCGCGACGTTCAACTGCTCTCACCTGCCGGCCGATAACGGTGCGGACCACGGACCGGGCGTGACGAGATCCGCAGTGGGCATTGACCCCGCGGCGCTCTACATCCACGCCCCGCCCGCGCCCAATGTCCCCACGCCTCCGGTCTCTGGTCTCTAGCGTCACTGCCGACGGGGAACCGGGACCGGTCGTACCGACCACGGTTCCCCGGACCTTCTAGAGCATCCAAGGGTTCCTAAGTCAATTCTTGCTATGCGGTGATCTCTGACGTCGGCCGCCATCGGGCCAATCACTGCCCAATCGGTTTCAGTCTTCCGACACGGCGCGCCACGACCGCGCAATTCGCGAACCGCCGTAGAGGCCGAAAAAAGTCGCGACGACCATCGAGGCCATCGTCAGGACGATGATCACCGTGAGGGGCGAGCCCGAGGTCCCCGTCGGCGTGCCCTGGAGGAACCACGGAGCATCGCGGCCGACCGACTCCCACCAGATCGCCGTCGCGCCCGAGATGGCGATCATCAATGCCGCCAGCGTCATGGCCAGCACTGCCTCGACGCGCAGCAGCCGTCGTGACCAGTCGATCCGCCGTGCCGCAAGGGCTCCAACCGCGGTCCACTGGGCGAGGAGTGCGCCGACCAGCACGGCAAGGCCGACGTAGGCGCCGACGTAGGCGCCGTTGGCGCCGTTGCGCTGCACCGAGTTGAGGTGGTGGGCCCAGAGAACGAAGGGAATCGCGAGGGCCACGACGAGCGCCGTCAGGAGCGTCGCAATGGCGATGGGCCGGCGCACTGGCCGCCCGCCCCCGGCCCTCACGAACCGCACGAACGAGGGGAGTGCGGCGACCGCGCCCAGCGCCACGACGGCGGCGCCGGCGAAGGCGAGCAGCACCACCGCGTCGAACGCGCCCTGGGCGAGGGTCCGAGTGCCGGCCGGCACGGACCCAGCGAAGTGCTCGGAGAGTTTGGCGAAGCTGGCTCCGGCGAGGACGAACGCCGTCCACGAGCAGAGCACGAGAAGTGATCCGGCCCGGACCTGGTGGGCCGGCGTCGTCTGTTCGCCGACCAGTCCGGCCTCGTGGCCCCGTTCGCGCAGTCCCGACCAGGCGACCGACGCCCGGAACCGAACGGTCGCATGGCGTCCGTCCAGCTCGTCCTCAATCAGCGCGACGAGTTCGTCGCCGTAGCGTTCGCGCCACGAGGGTGGGTACCACGCGAGCAGGCCGGTGAGATCACCGGACCGGCGCTTCACGCGACGGCCCTCGACGCGAGCTTCAGCCTGGACGTGCCGACATCGGCGATCCGGCGCATGTCGGCGACAGCCTCGGCCAACGCCGCCTCGCCGGCGCCGGTGATGCGGTAGGGGCGGCGGCGGTCCTTGATCTCGAGCGGCTCGATGAGGCCGCGCTCCTCCAGGCGGGTGATCGCGCCGTAGAGCGCGCCGGGGCCGAGGACGACGCCGGCGAACGAAGCGACGTCCTTGGCGAGCGCGTGGCCGTGCTTGGGGCCGTCGGCGAGGCTGGTCAGGATCAGCAGTGGCGGGTCGTTCGTCCGGCGCAGGCCGTCGGTCTTGGGGGCTCGGGTCATGGGACGATACTACTACGTGATGCGTAGTAGTACGACACGGTGTCGCCGTCGGGGTGATGGCCGCGGTCGGGCCCAACTCCGGGCCCCCTGTGACCTTTGGCCCTGTCGGGCAGATCGCCACCCTACGTAGGTTGGGTACGACAACGGAAGTGATTAGTGAACTTTCGAACGGGTAGGAGCGGGACACCGGATCGATGAACGCCAAGGTCGAGGAGTGGGAACTGTCCACCGGGACCGGTGACGGCCACGACCTCGGCTCGCCCGGGGTGTTCTGCCAGTTGCGCCTGCACGGACGCGGAGGCCAGGGGACGGTGACCGGCGCCGAACTGCTCTCGGTCGCGGCTTTCGAGGACGGACTCTACGCCCAGGCCTTCCCGAGCTTCGGCTCCGAACGGATGGGCGCGCCCGTCGAGGCGTACTGTCGAATCGGGCGCCGCGTGATTCGCACGCGTGAGCCCGTCAGCCAACCCGACGTCGTCATCATCCAGGACCCGACGCTCCTCGGGCAGGTCGACCTGTTCGGCGGCCTCCAGCCCGACGGCTACGTGCTACTCAACAGCGTCGAGAGCTTCGACGAGCAGGGCCTCGTAGAACAGCTGGCCCCGTTCCGCCGCGAACGGCTCCTCACCGTCCCCGCCACCGAGATCGCCCGCGAGCACCTCGGGCGCACGACCCCGAACTCGGCCCTGCTCGGCGGATTCGCCGCGATGACCGGCGTCGTCACCTTGGGGGCCGTCTGCCAGGCCTTCCGCCACCGCTTCGCCGGAGCCCTGGGCGAAGCCAACGTCGCGGCCGCGGCCGCCGCCTACGAGTACGTGCGCCACGAGACCGAGGAGTTCCGCCATGCAACGCCAGATTGAGGGATCCCAGGCGATCGCCCAGACCGTGGCGATGTGCCGTCCGGGGGTCGTGTGCGCCTACCCGATCTCTCCCCAGACCCACATCATCGAGGCCCTGGGCGCGATGGTGAAGAAGGGCGAGCTCGAGCACTGCGAGTACATCAACGTCGACTCCGAGATGGCGGCGATGTCGGTCGCCATTGGTGCGTCGGCCGTGGGCGCGCGGGCCTTCACCGCGACGTCGAGCCAGGGGCTCCTCTACATGATCGAGGCCGTCTACAACGCGGCCGGTCTCGGGCTGCCGGTCGTCATGACCCTCGCCAACCGCGCGATCGGCGCGCCGATCAACATCTGGAACGACCACACCGACGCGATGGCCGTGCGCGACTCGGGATGGGTCCAGCTCTTCGCCGAGACCAACCAGGAGGCCGTCGACCTGCACATCCTGGCCTTCGCCCTCGCCGAAGAGCTCTCGGTGCCGGTGATGGTCTGCGTCGACGGGTTCATCCTCACTCACTCCATCGAGCGCGTCGACATGCCCGAGCCCGAGCAGGTCGACCAGCTGGTGCCGCCCTTCGATCCCCGCCAGGTGCTCGACCCCGACGATCCCGTCTCGATCGGCGCCATGGTCGGTCCCGAGGCCTTCACCGAGGTCCGCTACCTCGCCCGGGTGCGCATGCACCGCGCGCTCGAGGTCATCCCCGAGCTGGCTGAGCGCAACGCCGAGGTCCTCGGCCGTCCCGCGACCGGCTTGCTGCACCCCTACCGCACCGAGGACGCCGACATCGTCGTCGTGGCCATGGGCTCGGTGCTCGGCACGATCAAGGACGTCGCCGACGACCTGCGCGAGGAGGCAATGCGCATCGGCGTGCTCGGCATCTCTTGCTTCCGGCCCTTCCCCGTCGAGCAGGTCCGCGAGGCCCTCGCCGGGGCGAAGCGCATCGTCGTGGTGGAGAAGGCCTTCTCCATTGGCTACGGCGGGATCCTCTCGACCGACATCGCCATGGCCTTCACCGGCCAGACGGTGCCGATCCACACGGTCGTCGCCGGCCTCGGCGGCCGCCCGGTGTGGGCGGCGTCGTTGCGCAAGCTCTTCGTCGAGGCCCACGAGGGCGTGCTGGCCGACACGGTCTACTGCGACCTCAACACCGGCCTCGTCGAGGCCGAGATCGAGCGCATGGCGCTGCGCCGGCGATCGGGACCGCCGGCCGAGAACGTGCTGCGCGACCTCGCCACCCAGACGGGACGTGCCTGATGACCAGTGAGCGCACCCCCGTGCGCTTCTACCAGGTCGGCAGCTTCGCCGTGGGCAACCGGCTCGTCGCCCTCGACCAGCGCAGCGCTCAGTCCGACCCCGAGCGGGCCAACTCGCTGACCTCGGGCCACCGGGCCTGCGCCGGGTGCGGCGAGGCCCTCGGAGCGCGCTACGCGCTCGACGCCGCGATGCGCGTCACGCGGGGCCAGCTCGTGGCGGTGAACGCGACCGGCTGCCTCGAGGTCTTCTCGACGCCGTACCCCGAGACGTCGTGGCGCATTGCGTGGCTGCACTCGCTCTTCGCCAATGCCGCCTCGGTGGCCACGGGCGTCGCGGCGGGGCTACGCGCCCAGGGCCGCAGCGACGTGCGCGTGGTCGCCCAGGGTGGCGACGGCGGTACGGCCGACATCGGATTTGGCGCGCTCTCGGGGATGTTCGAGCGCAACGACGACGTGCTCTACATCTGCTACGACAACGGGGGCTACATGAACACCGGCGTCCAGCGCTCGAGCACCACGCCGCCGGCGGCGCGCACCGCCACGACCCAGGCCGTCGGCCCGCACCCGGGCAACGACTTTGGCCAGGGCAAGGACATGCCGCGCATCGCCATGGCCCACGAGATCCCCTACGTCGCCACCGCGACCGTCGCGGACCTGTTCGACCTCGAGACCAAGGTGGAGAAGGCGATGACCTTCCACGGCGCGCGGTTCCTGCACATCCTTGTGCCGTGCCCCCTCGGCTGGGGGTCACTCTCGAGCGACACCATTGCGCTCGCGCGCCTCGCCCACGAGACGGGGATCTTCCCGGTCTTCGAGGCCGAGCACGGTGAGGTCACCTCGTCGCTGCCGATCCGCCGGCCCACGCCGGTCGAGGAGTACCTGCGGCT
>JAYSQJ010000072.1:0-9483 GCA_043721635.1 Acidimicrobiales bacterium
GCTCGGAGCGCGGCACGGCACCGGCGTGGACGTCTCGCCGCAGGTGTGTGAGGTCGCACGTCGGCGGGCCGAGAGGGCCGGCGTCGGCGACCGCGCCGAGGTCATCACGGGAACGCTCGACGCTCTCGACGCCTCGCTCTCCGCCGATCTCGTGACCGGCCTCGGGATCCTCGAGTACCTCGAGCCCGCGGAGGTCGCCTCGCTCCTGCGCCGGCTGCACCCCGAGCAGGTCTTCTTCTCCTTCGACGAGAGCAACTTGACGCCGAAGAAAGCCATGCACGCCGTGTACCGGCGTCTGAAGAAGTGGCCGTACTACAAGAAGTACAGCGCGGCCGAGATCGTGGCCCTCCTCGACGAGGCCGGATACTCCGACGCACGCGTCTTCCGCGACGGCGCCAACTCGTTCGTCTCGACGCTGCCGGTGCAGTAGCGGTCGCGCCATCGCGGCGGCGAGCGGGCAGCTCGACGCGACCGACTAGTACGCGGCTTCGAGTCCCGACAGCATCGGGAAGTGCCTGACGTTCGTGGTCAGGAGGCGCGCGTCGAGTTCGAGCGCCGTCGCTGCGATCAGGTAATCCGCGTCCTCGATTCCCGAATGCGAGGCCCGGTAGTCACGCGCAAGCGTTGCAGCGCGGCGTGCGATCTCCTCACCGACGGGGATCCAGTGAGGAAGTGCGAGCAGGTCTTCGGTGGCTTCTTCCTCGCCCTGTCGAATGCCGGCAAGCACCTCGTAGCGCGTGATCTCGCTCGCGGCGAGCTCGTTCGCTGCTTCGACGACATCCCGTGCCGCCTCATGGCCGCGCAGGAAATCGATGGCGACCGACCCGTCGAGGAGATCGATCACGCTCCGAGCCGCCGGAGGTTTTCGTTCATGTCCCCCGAGCGGATCGCCCGGACGTATTCGTCGCCCGTGAACGACCGCTCCGTCCAGGCGCCAAAGGCACGGTTCGCACGCGCCTTGCGCGCGGCGAGCGACGAGCTCCCGCCATAGCGCTCACGCACGGCACGGCGAATCAGCTCCGAGCGCGAGGCGCCGGTCTCAGCAGCCGCGCGATCGAGCAGCTCGACGTCTTCGGCGTCCAGGTGGATCTGTGTGCGGACCATGCGCGTCATTATACATCACCCGATGGGGATATACATCGCTTGATGGGTCACGTCCAGTCCGAACTTGGCTCGCTCGCGCCCCGCTACCCTGCCCCGCCGTGACCAAGAAGCCCCTTGCACAGCGCGACGACCTGCGCAACGTCGCGATCGTCGCCCACGTCGACCACGGCAAGACGACCCTCGTCGACGCCATGCTCTGGCAATCGGGCTCCTTCCGCGCCAACCAGGAGGTCGCCGAGCGCGTCATGGACTCGGGCGATCTCGAGCGCGAGAAGGGCATCACGATCCTCGCGAAGAACACCTCGGTCCAGCGCGGCGCGCACAAGATCAACATCATCGACACGCCCGGGCACGCTGACTTCGGCGGCGAGGTCGAACGCGGGCTGACGATGGTGGACGGCATCCTGCTGCTCGTCGACGCGTCCGAGGGGCCGCTGCCGCAGACCCGCTTCGTCCTGCGCAAGGCGCTCGAGAAGCGTCTCCCTGTGGTGCTCGTCGTGAACAAGGTCGACCGGCCCGACGCGCGTGTGGAGGAAGTCGTGAACGAGGTCTACGAGCTCTTTCTCGACCTCGATGCGAGCGAGTCGCAGATCGAGTTCCCGATCGTCTACGCGATCGCGCGTGATGGGCGCGCGGGCCTCGACCCAAATGCGCTCGCGGACGACCTCGAACGCGAGAAGGGCATCACGATCCTCGCCAAGAACACCGCCGTCAAGTGGAACGACCTCACCATCAACATCATCGACACCCCTGGTCACGCCGACTTTGGCGGCGAGGTCGAGCGGGGCCTGGCTATGGTCGACGCGGTCGTCCTGCTCGTCGACGCCGCCGAGGGGCCCCTGCCCCAGACCCGTTTCGTGCTGCGTAAGACGCTCGAGAAGCGTCTCCCGGTCGTGCTCGTGATCAACAAGGTCGATCGTCCCGACGCCCGTATCGCCGAGGTCGTCGAGGAGGTCGAGAACCTGTTCCTCGACCTCGACGCCGACGAGCACCAGATCTCCTTCCCCATCCTCTACGCCAGCGCCCGCCAGGGCTGGGCCTCCCTCGACCCGACCGACACCTCGGGCGACCTGACGCCGCTGTTCCAGACGATTGCCGACTACGTGCCGGCCCCTGAGTACGAGGAGGGCCACGGCCTCCAGGCCCTCGTGTGCAACCTCGACGCCTCGCCGTACCTCGGTCGCCTGGCCCTGTGCCGGGTGATCAACGGGAACCTCGAGCGCGGCCAGCGCGTCGCGTGGTGCCGAATCGACGGGACCATCGAGCACGCCAAGATCACCGAGCTCTTCATCACCGAGGCGCTGGAGCGCATCCCGGCCCAGAGTGCGGGCCCCGGCGACATCGTCGCGGTCGCCGGCTTCGACGACATCACCATCGGCGAGACCCTGGCCGACCCCGACGACCCCATCGCCCTCGAGCCCCTGCACGTCGACGAGCCGAGCCTCTCGATGACCATCGGCATCAACACCTCACCGCTCGCCGGCACCGAGGGCCGGCTCCTGACCGCGCGCATGGTGAAGGACCGCCTCGACAAGGAACTGGTCGGCAACGTGGCGCTGCGCGTGCTCAACACCGAGCGTCCCGACGCCTGGGAGGTGCAGGGCCGCGGCGAGCTGCAGCTGGCCGTGCTGATCGAGACGATGCGCCGCGAGGGCTTCGAGCTGACGGTCGGCAAGCCCCAGGTCGTCACCAAGGTCGTCGACGGCAAGGTCCACGAGCCGCTCGAGCACGTCACGATCGACGTCCACGAGGAGTACGTCGGCGCGGTCACCACGCTGCTCGCCACCCGCAAGGGGACAATGACCGACATGATCAATCACGGCACCGGCTGGGTCCGCCTCGAGTGGCGGATCCCCGCGCGCGGACTCGTCGGCATCCGCACCGAGTTCATGACCGAGACCCGTGGCGGGGGCATGATGCACTCGAACTTCGACGGCTACGCCCCCTGGTTCGGCGACATCCGCTTGCGCCAGAACGGCGTACTGGTCGCCGACCGCCGCGGTGACACCACCGGCAACGCGCTCATCGACCTCGAGCAGCGCGGCGTGCTGTTCGTCGGGCCCGGCGTCGAGGTCTACGAAGGCATGATCGTTGGCGAGAACGCACGCTCCGAGGAGATGAACGTCAACCCGACCAAGGAGAAGAAGCTCACCAACATGCGCGCGTCGGGCAGCGATAACACCGAGCGGATCGCGCCGCCCACGATCTTCTCGCTCGAGCAGGCGTTGGAGTTCATCGCCGACGACGAGGCCGTCGAGGTGACGCCCAAGTCGGTGCGCTTGCGCAAGGTCGTGCTCGACCACGCCGGACGGGCCCGTCTCCACAAGAAGAAGTAGCCCGGCTCAACTAGAATCCCTCTCGGAGGGATGACAGAGCGGCCGAATGTACCGGTCTTGAAAACCGGCGTGGGCTTGCCCACCGTGGGTTCAAATCCCACTCCCTCCGCTCAGGACGCAGCCCGACCAGGCCCGGGCCGACTCCCCCGCGACCCGGCGGTGCGATCGACGCCCGTTCGCGACGCGCTCGGGCACCACCGGAGTCGCGCTCGGTTCCCGTGGACGGTGGTGACAGACTGGTCCCATGACGTCGACCCCGAATCCACCGTCCGGTCCCCTCACCGTCTACGGCGCCAGCTGGTGCCCGGACTGTCGACGGGCCAAGCAGTTCCTCGCCTCGCACCGCGTCGCCTACGACTGGATCGACCTCGAGGAGCACCCCGAGAAGAGCACCGAGGTCGAGGCGCGCAACCACGGCAAGAGAATCATCCCGACCATCGTCTTTCCCGACGGCACCTTCCTCGCCGAACCGTCCAACGACGAGCTGGCCGACCGGATCGGACTCTCACGCGTCGCCTCGAGCCACGAGTACGACATCGTCGTCGTCGGCGGCGGGCCGACGGGACTGACGACGTCGATCTACGGCGCGCGCGAGAACGCGCGCGTCCTGATCGTCGAGAAGTCCGCGCCCGGCGGGCAGGCCGGCGTCACCGAGCGCTTCGACAACTACCCCGGCTTCCCCGACGGCGTCGGCGGCGCGGAGTTGGCCGAGCGCATGACCCAGCAGGCGGAGCGCTACGGCGTCGAGATCCTCCCTGCCGTCGGGGCGACGCTGGTCAGGCGTGACGGGCCGATGATGCGCGTCGAGCTCTCGACGGGCGACTTCGTGCAGGCCCCGGCCGTGCTGATCGCGACCGGCTCGACGTACCGGCGCACCGACGCGAAGGGCGAGGCCGACCTCATCGGCGCCGGCATCCACTTCTGTGCGACCTGCGACGGACCGTTCTACCGTGGGGCGCCCGACCTGACGGTGGTCGGAGGTGGTAACAGCGGACTGGAGGAGGGACTCTTCTTGACCCAGTTCGCCGAGCACGTCACGGTCGTCCAGGCCCTACCGACGCTGAGCGCGAACAAACTGCTCCAGGAAAAGGTCCTCAACCACCCCAAGATGAGCGTCGAGCTCAACTCGTCGGTCACGTCGTTCAACGCAAACGCCGCCGGGAAGCTCGAGTCGATCACCATCTCGAGCAACGGCGCCGAGAGTGTCCACGAGACCGCGGGCGCCTTCATCTTCATCGGCCTCGACCCCAACACCGCCTTCCTCAACGGCTCGCTCGGGGTCGACGAGCGGGGCTTCATCGTCACCGACTCGAACTTTCGCACCAACGTCGACGGCGTCTTCGCCGCCGGTGACGTCCGGTCCGGATCGACCAAGCAGATCGCCTCCGCGGTCGGCGAGGGGGCGGCCGTCGCCATCCAGATCCGCTACTACCTCGACTCGCTCTCCCAGCGGGTCTGAGGTCAATCGGGCCTCGCTGTCGATGGAAGGTGCACCGTGGAGAGAACTGCGAACCGCCGAGCCGCAGTGTTCGCCCGGCTGCTCGGCGTATGGCGGGGCGGTGACGCGACGCCGATCGCCGACCTGATCACCACGGGTTAGCGGGGGCACATGCTCCACCTGGCCGAGGGCGAGCGCACCGCGGCCAATTACGCGAGGTGGATCGAGGACGACCGAGCAACCAATCCCGACGTCACCTGCAACGTGGTCGACCAGGTCGGCGCCGACTCGCGCCTGCGGAGCCGCCTCGTCGCCCACGGTCCCGACTCGAGGCACGCCCACGGCATGAACGTGAGCCGATTCGCGGGCGACCTCATCGCCGAGGAGTGGGCGATCTGGTCCGACTGGCGCGAGGACTGAGACCAGTGGACGGCCCCGTCAGCGTCAGCACCATCGCTGACGTCAGTGGGGTCCGCACAGCGCCGTGGTCGTGAGCGGCGCAATGGACGGACCCCGTCCGGCGTGGTACGTCCGCGCGACGCTGGGCTGCGCGTTGCCGAAGGCCGCGAGGCCCGAGGCGCTGGACGTCGCTCCGAAGGCGACCCGCAAGAAGCGCGTGGTGACGCCGGCCACGACCTGGAAGGCCGAGGGGTCCTCGCCGGTGAAGGGAGGCAAGTGGTGGGCCCGCATGAGCTCGAGGAACCACTTGTTGCCCAGGTGGACGTCGCGGTAGAGGCGAAGGGACCCGCTGGCCCGATTGCACCGGTCGGCCGCGCTCTGCACGACGAGCAGCGCCGGGTCGTTCGACGACGAGCGGTACGACGACACGCCGTCCTCCTGGGCCGACATCACGATCGCCGCGCGGTAGTCGAGTCCCGCTCGAAGCGCCTCGTAGGTGATCCCCTGGAGATCCTGGCCCCCGGCGTGGGCGAGCATCCCGACGACGGTGCCGCCGTCGGAGTGACCGGCCAGCGCCAGGGCCGAGGCGAGGACCAGTCCGTGGACCAGGGGGCAGCGCGCCGTGGACACGGCGTTGGCCCCCAGGAGCTGGCGCGTGACGAAGGCCAGGTCCGCCGGTTCGTTCCAGAGGTCGTACTCGGCCTTGGCGTTGTGCTGGGCGGCCACCGCGTCGTGGTTCTCCTCGGGGAAGAACGGTGCCGCCACCACGAAGCCACTCCTCGTCCAGAAGTCCAGGAGCGCGGCGTAGGTGTCGGGCGTCACGTCGTAGCCGTGGGCGAAGACGATCATCGGAAAGCCGCCGAGTACCTGGGCCGGCGCGGCGCCCGGGCTCTCGACCGCGCCGGACGTGGGTGCGGTGGTCGGGTAGCGGATCTCGGTGACGAGCACCCGGCGGTTCGCGAGCACCGAGGGCGGGGAGGTCGAGTAGTTGACGGTCGATCGAGTGCGGTCGACGAAGGCGCAGCGCACGATGCCCACGGAGTAGCTCGACGGCGACGTGGTCACGGCCCGTGCGCGAACCGACGAGGCGGCGGGCAACGTGGTCGCGAGGGCCCCGATCAGCAGTGCCGCGGCGGTGCACGCGATCGAGGTGAACGACGGACGTCGGCCGTTCGCAGTGCGTTGCATCCGTCTCCTCGGCGTCGTGGTGGCGACACCCGATCGACTCGTCGACCACGATGCCACCTCCTCCACTGTACGAGCCGACCAGCCAGTGACGCACGTTGAACGACGAGCCTGCTCCGCGTTGTCCATCGCTACTGCTGGCGCGAAACGAGAGCCGGCGTAGCGGCCGGCCGCCGACTCAGGGACGGATCCGCGAACGCACGCCCTTGATCCACTCGGCGGCCGACCGACGAGCTTCGACGACCTCCTCGCGCCGGTCCAACGCCTCGTCACCCGTGACCGGGTACGAACCGAGGAACTTCACCCGGGTGAGGTGGGCCTGCAGGTCGACGAGGCAGTCGGCGACCACGTCGTCGGCGACGTGCCCCTCGAACTCAATGACGAAGCAGTAGTCGCCGAGTGCGCGCTTGGTCGGTCGACTCTCGAGCTTGGTCAGGTTGATGTCGCGCGCGGCAAATCGGCCGAGGATGCCGTAGAGCGATCCCGGTCGGTCGGCGTCCTGGAAGCACACGATGGTCGTGCGGTCGTGACCGGTCGGCGCGGCGACCGAGTCGCGTCCGACGAGGACGAACCGCGTGGCGTTGCCGGGGTGGTCCTCGATGTCCGATTCGAGCTCCACCAGTCCGAACAGCCGTCCCGCCAGCGCCGAGGCGACCGCGGCCAGGGGCTCGCCCGACTCGGCGACCTCGCGGGCGGCCTGGGACGTCGACGTCGTCTGCTGCACCGTCGCGCCGAGTCGGTGCAGGAAGACCCGGCACTGGGCGAGGGCGTGCACGTAGCTGCGCACCGTCGTCACCTCGCCGATCGTCAGGCCCGGACGGGCCAGCAGGTGCAGCCGGATCGGCAGGACAATCTCGCGTTCGATCACCAGATCATGGTCGAAGACGAGGCCGTCGATGGTCGCCGAGACTGTTCCCTCGATGGCGTTCTCGAGGGGCACGAGTCCCTGGTCCAGCGTTCCGTCGGCGACGGCACCGAGGAGATCGGTCAGCGAGTCGCACGCCACAGCCTCGACCCCGTCGAGGGTGGCGACGGCCTCGTGGGAGAACGAGCCCTCCGGTCCGAGGTAGCCGACGCGTGCGAGTGCCATCAAGGGATGATACTTCCGTCGGATAGACCTCTTCTGCCGGCTCGACTCGGCGAAGGGGCGCGAGTGCGTACGATGAATGGGAACCAAATTCGAAAGGCCGTGCAATGGGGCACCAGATGTTTGAGTACAACGCCGAGCTCACGGACGAGGTCTTCGACTACTGCCGCGACCGCCTCTCGATGGATCCGGTGCCACTGGACTTCGGCAGCCTGCACGCAGTCGCGCCCGAGAGCCTGGACGGCTTCATCCGTCCCGAGGGCCACGACCCCGAAAAGATCCTTGAGTTCTTCAAGCACTCCCTGGCCCCGGCCGTCGTCTCGATCGACTCGCCGGGCTTCCTCGCCTTCATCCCCAACGCGCCGACCAAGAGCTCCCTGCTGTTCGACATGGTCGTGGCGTGCTCGGGCCTGAACGGTACCAGCTGGCTCGAGTCGAGCGGCGTGGTGCTGGCGGAGAACCAGGCGCTCGAATACCTAGCGGACCTTGCGGGCATGCCGGCCGGATCAGGGGGCGCGTTCGTGTCGGGTGGTTCGCTCGGCAACCTGTCCAGCCTCACCGTCGGACGCGACGTCGGGCTCTCCAAGCGACCCCACCTGGCGAGCCACGAAGTGCGCTTCGCCATCTCGGCCGACGCCCACTCGAGCATCGGCAAGGCCCTGCACGTGCTCGGCATCCAGCCCCTCGAGGTCGAGACCGACGACCACCGCTTCACCCGTGCGAGCCTCGAGCAGGCGCTCGCCCACGATCCCCGTCCCGACACCGTCGTCGGCATCGTCGCCACGTCGGGCACCACCAACGCGGGGATCGTGGACGACCTCGAGGGCCTCGGCAGCTTCGCGCGCGAGCACGACCTCTGGTTCCACGTGGACGGCGCGTACGGCGGGGCGGCGCTGTTCTCGCCCACCGAGCGCCACCTCTTGGCCGGGCTGCGTCACGCCGACAGCTTCATCGTCGACCCGCACAAGTGGCTGTTCGCCCCGCTCGACTGCTGCGCGCTCATCTACCGCAACCCCACGGTCGCGCGCAAGGTGCTCGCCCAGCAGGCCAGCTACCTCGACATCCTGCACTCGGACGACGACGCGCACTACGAGTGGAACCCCTCGGACTTCGCGATCCACCTCTCGCGCCGAGCCCGCGGGCTCCCGTTCTGGTATTCGCTGGTCACCAACGGCACCGCGGCCTACGAGACCGCGGTGCAGGCCGCCGTCGACCTGGCCCACCGCACCGAGGAGCTGATCAACGCCATGGACCACGTCGAGATGGTGCGCCCCGCGAGCCTCTCGGTCGTCCTCTTTCGCCGCAAGGGCTGGACGGCCGACCAGTACACGACGTGGAGCTACCAGCTGCTGGCCGATCAGATCGCCTTCGTCACCCCCACGAAGTGGGAGGGCGAGACCATTGGTCGACTGGCCTTCCTCCATCCCAACACCACCGAGGAGCTCGTCGTGCGGATCCTCGACTCGATGCGCGACTAGCGGTCGTTCAGCAACGGGTCCGACGGATTGCGCACGGAGTCGCCCCGCAGCCGTTTGCGCCGCCAGGCGACGCCGCCGAGCGCCTCGAGGACGATCCGGTTTCCGAGGTAGGCCGTGATCTCGGCGTGGTCGTAGGGCGGCGAGACCTCCACGACGTCGACCCCGCCCAGGGGCACCTCCATTGCGATGCGCCGCACCGCGTCGAGCAGTTCGCGGCTCGAGAGCCCACCGGGCTCGGGCGTCCCGGTCCCCGGGGCCGAGCCGGGATCGACGACGTCGACGTCGACCGACAGGAACACCGCGTCACAGTCCGAAGTCGCGATGGCGATCGCCTCGGTGAGCACGTCGCTGAGTCCCCGCGCGACGATCTCGCCCATCTCGAACGAGCGCATGCCCTGGGCCGCCATCCAGGCGAGCGTCTCGGGCTCGGGCCAGTAGCCGCGCAGCCCGATCTGC